>NZ_JBXKMX010000204.1:0-5103 GCF_056992975.1 Ectobacillus sp.
CAATATGTAAAGATGAAGCAAGGACCTATCATGAAGTTTTTTCATTTATCCTCTTTGTCTGTATCCACCGCTTCGAATACAGAGGAAATACCTGGATTAACGGAGCAAGAGGCGCAATATTTACAAAAAGCGATCATTACATTAGCAAAGGTAGAAGATGAGGATGAATAGACGTGAGCATCCAGTTACGATTTTGTTCCGTTCCTTCAAGTTTTTGAAAAGTATAATCTGGGGTATGATTCCATTTTTTGTTTTCACATTGAAAAGCATGTCCGTCATTACTATATTTCTTTTGTTTATAGGACTTGTTAGTTTGACGGGGATTGTGGCTACGGTAAATTGGTATTTCACTATATTCCGAATTGAACAGGACGGATTATTTGTAAAAAGGGGTGTTTTTACGAAGAAAGAAACATTCATACAACATGATCGCGTACAATCTGTTTCCACTCATGCAACGTTGCTTCATCAATTCTTTCATATTGAACAGGTTATTGTAGAAACAGCGGGGGGAAAAGTGCCTGAAATTGATTTATACGGCGTTCCAGTTCGGGATGTAAGTGAGATTGTGATGATTCTGAAAGGGAGCGAAAGACGTGTACATCAAGAAGAATCGAAATATACGGAGCGAACGTATCATTTAACGAAAAAGGAAATGCTCCTAGCAGGCATAACTTCTGGACAAATTGGAATCCTATTCACCATCCTGATGGGGCTTTGGTCACAAGTGAATGATTGGATACCAGCATCCTATTCGCAATTCATTCAAAATCAAGCGGCGCATTTGTCTTTTTATTTATGGATTATGTTAGCGGTTGTCTTTCTTATTATATCTTGGGTAGCAGCGACCATTCAGTTTATCATAACCTATTACGGTTTTCGAATCGTTTCATCCGATAATAAATTATATATCACAAATGGATTATTAAATAAGAAAAAGGTAACACTTCCACAGAAAAAAATTCAAGGTATTACCATTGAGGAGGGGGTACTTCGAGGTTTGTTTGGGTTTGCTTCTATTAAGGCCGAAGCAGTCGTGTCGATGAAAGATTCAAAAGTGCATACAATCTTGCTCCATCCCTTTATTTCAAAAAAGAAAATACCAGCATTTCTGCAATATGTGGTTCCGCAGTACACCCTACAACCAATTGGAGAAAAGGCACCTAGGCGCTCTTTAAAACGATTTTTGTTTGTCAAAACAGTACTCGCTTTCTTATCTGCTAGTATAGTAACGATTTGGAACCCAATCTTATTTCCAGTCTTTTTACTCGTGATGCTAGGACTCTGGCAAGGCTATGCCTGTTACCGTAGCGCGGGATTTACTATATATGAGAAACAAATTACTCTATCGTATCGTAAACTAGCAGCCTATAAAACCATTATTCTAAGAAAACATATTCAATCTATTGGCACAGAGCAAACGATTTTTCAAAAAAGGGATCAAGTTGGAACCATTCGATTCCATATTTTATCGGGGCTTGTAGGTGTATGTGTAAAGGTGAAAAATTTGGATAACGGGCAGAATGAACGAATAATGGAATGGTTTGAAGAGCGAAAGAACGTAAAACAGGAGCAATGCTGAAACTTTTTGTTTCATCCCTGAAAAATAGTAGAAATTCCGCCTGACGAAGCCCGTTGATATGATAATGATGTAATCCATCATATCAGGGGGAATTTCATTATGAAGATAAGCTTACTAGGTACAGGCCGCATGGGACAAGGCATTGCGAAGACACTCGCACCTTATGTTGAATTAAACTGGGCTTCACGCAGTCCGGAGCGTATACAATCGTTACTGGAAGAAAATGAACTGGGAAATATACGCCCTGTATCCTATGAAAAGGCATTAGAAGCAGATATTATTATCCATACATTATGGTTTCGTGATGTATTGCCGTGGGCAGAACAACACAAAGAGGAGTTAGCAGGGAAAATTTTTGTTGATATCACAAATCCATTTACAGAAGATTTTTCCGACTTCACATTAGAATGGGGACAATCTGCGGCAGAAGAATTGCAAAAAATCATTCCTGATACAAAAGTGGTAGGGGCTTTTAAAAACACCTTTTTTCCAATCTTTAATGAACCTATTCATGAAAAGATGGAAAGTGATGTATATGTGACGTCAGATGATGAAAACGCAAAAAAAGCCGTTATGCAAGTATTACATCCAATTCCATTCCGTATATTGGATGGCGGAAAACTGCAAAATAACCGTACTATTGAAAGACTGACCCTTTTTGAACGTGAAATGGCGATTAGATATGGCAGCTATCCATATGTATCGAACCGTTTATTTGGTATCACAAAAACGGTGTAGTAGATAGAATCTAGATGCTCTTGAGCTCTTTCGGTAAGCAGGGATAGGGATTGCTTACCGGGAGGGCTCTTTTTTTGTTCAATTAAATGGAAGTTCTTCTCACTTAATCATATATAATGTAAATATATAACAAAATATGCGAGATCATTCAGGGCTTGTGGAGGAATGATATGAATATTGAATACTTTAAGAGTTTTGTTGAAACAGCTAGTCAAAAAAGCATATCGAAGGCGAGTGAGAAATTAAATCTTACCCATCCTGCATTAAGTAAGCAAATTCGAAAGGTAGAAGAATATTTTGAGGTACCCTTATTTATTCGTTCCTCATCAGGGGTTGAACTGACAGAAGAGGGAAAAATTCTATATGGTCGAATCCAGCATATTTTGGATGAGTTGTCTGCTTTGCAAGTAGATTTCAAAAAAATGAGTCAATCGCATTCTTATATAGTTGGAACGTTACCGAGTTTAGCTGCCTATTATTTACCTACTAGGATTTTACGATTAAAGGAAAAGGGAATAGAGATTGAAACGGTTGTAAGAAATACTTCTCTAGAAGTGATGGATTTACTTCAAAAAGGTGAAATTGATGCTGCGGTTATTGAACAAGTGCCGCTAAATACGTCTTATTGGATTAAAGAATTATTTCATGAGCCATTCTTCACGGTATTACCGAAAAATCATCCATTGGCCAATGCCGAATTAATTAGTCTTGAAAAAATTCACGAGGAAAATTTAGTCCTATACCCGCCAAATTGTAGTGTTAGAAAGAAAATTACAGATATATTGCATGCAAAAGGTTTGGTACCTAATGTCAGAACAGAGGTAGACTTCGGTGATTTCTTATTTGGCTATGTTGCGGCAGGGGCAGGGTTGACAATTGTACCCGAGATAACGGCACAGCACTTAGGTTATTCCATGCTAAAAGCAATACCCGTAACCAATGCAAAGGCAAAGCGCACGATTTCGGTTATTTCCCAAGCGGAAACAATAGGAAGGTTTTTATTTAAGAACTTTAACTAATAGCTAATATAACTTCATTCAAGTTAAGATCCTTTTCTTTATGTTGAAACTTTTGTTTACGCTTCTTTAATTTTTTGGGAATTTCATTGCTTCATAATAGATGTTATTTTTTTCTAACTTAGTAGGAAGCGATAGGTAGGATATGCTCTGCCATAAAGTGTAATGAACACTTTATCCGATGGAAAATTTATTGTAAATAAGAGGAGGGGATTAGGATGAAAGATACGACTTCAAAGGATCGATTACCAAATGATCCAGTTTGGCAGCATTACTATTTTAAAAGTGACGATGTAACCATTCATTACGTACGTCAAGGTACAGGAAATCCTGTTCTTTTGCTGCATGGCTGGCCTGGTTTTTGGTATGATTGGCGTTATGTTATTGAACCATTGTCAAAAGATGCAGATGTAATTGCACCGGATTTCCGGGGATTTGGGGAATCTGATAAACCTGATGTTAATCCAATAGATGGTTATACTCCGGATCATTTTGCGAAAGATATTATTTCACTTTTAGATGAACTACATGTCGAAAAAGTTTTGATTGTGGCTCATGATATTGGAGCAACCATTGCGCAACTTATTGCCAAGAAATATCCTCAGTATGTAGAATCGTTAATACTCTTGAATCCTCCTTACAATGGAATTGGGATAAGAAGATTTGATCCAGCCATTCAAGGACAATTTTGGTATCAGCATTTTCATAACCTGCACTGGGCAGGAGACTTGATAGGTTATAACGAAGACACTGTTCGGTTATATTTGACTCATTTTTATCAAACATGGACAGGGAAAAAAGAGGCGCTTCGTCCGAAGGAACTGGATGCAATCATTCAATCGTATGCCAAAGATGAAGGGATGAAGCGGAGTATTAACTATTATAAAGCTAGAGCGCAAGCAAAGACACAAGACGCAGTGCAAAAGCAAGCCGGCATTGAAGAAAAAATCCCTCATACAACACATGTTTTATGGGGCGAAGCAGATCCAGTCATTCTTGTAGATTGGTCAGATAAATTGTACGATTACTTTGATGAATATACATTGAAAAGACTGCCGTCTATAGGACATTTTGTTTCTTTTGAAGCACCTGAAGAAGTGGTAGAGGCCGTGAAAAAAGCACGCAACAAGGCGATTGATCGTTAGAAACAGCATACAATTGAACTACTCACCACTTAACACCCTTCCGGGTTGTTTGAAGTGGGAGATTCCTAAGAACACTAGTGTATCCACCAGTTATAGATTAGGCTAGCCCCGTCATTCCAACGGTTAGAAGTCTTATCGCTTCCTTTTTAAGATTGATACCTGCGTTAACATCTCTTTGGTGATGGGTATGGCACTCTGGACATTCCCATTCACGTAATCCCAGATTTTTAACGTCTTTGTTTTTATAGCCACAACCAGAACATAGTTGACTAGAAGGAAAATGTTTTGCTACAGTCACTACTTTTTTTCCGTACCATTTCGCTTTGTACTCCAGCATCCTTTTGAATTGTGACCAAGACACTTCACTGATGGCTTTCGCCAGATGGTGATTCTTTAACATATTAGATACCGACAAATCTTCCATCCCGATTATGTCGTGGCTTTTGACAATCTCGGTGGAGATTTTGTCTAAGTAATCCTTTCGTGCATTCGTGATCTTTTCATGAATGCGAGCTACTTTGATTTTTGCTTTATACCAATTGGAACCACCTATTGTTCGTCTACTCATCACACGCCCTGCTTGGGCCAACTTGTCTTCTAAGGTGCGGAAAAATTTCGGATT
>NZ_JBXKMX010000205.1:0-9456 GCF_056992975.1 Ectobacillus sp.
ATTTACTAGTTACTTTACAATCATCTTAGAGTTTATCCAAGCCATTGCTATGTCAATCGGATTTAACAATTTAGCAGGCGGACAATTGATTTTAAACCCAGGTTGGGCAACGTATTTGTATATCGCAACGGTTTTAACAGCTGGCACTGCATTTTTGATGTGGCTTGGTGAGCAGATCACAGCAAATGGTGTAGGTAATGGAATTTCCAGTATCATTTTTGCTGGTATTGCCGCAGCGATTCCGAATATTATCAATCAGGTTTATATTCAACAGTTTCAAAACGTAGGTGATCAATTATTTCTAAGCATTTTGAAAATTGTATTGATCCTCATAGCTGTATTAGCAGTTATTGTTGGTGTTATCTATATTCAACAAGCGACTCGGAAAATTCCGATTCAGTACGCAAAAAGTACAGCAGGAAATAACTCCTATGGAAATGTACAAAATACACATTTACCACTAAAGGTGAATAGTGCAGGTGTTATTCCGGTTATTTTCGCTGTTTCTTTCTTGATTACACCACCAACAATTGCTCAGTTTTTTCCGCAAGGTAATGTATCGCAATGGATTATTCAAAACTTTAACTATTCTCATCCAGTGGGAATGATTGTATATGTTGCTTTAATTATTGCCTTTACTTATTTCTATGCATTCGTTCAAGTCAATCCTGAACAGATGGCTGAAAATCTAAATAAACAAGGTGGGTATGTTCCTGGTATTCGCCCGGGTAAGAATACGGAACAATACTTAACTAAAACCTTGTACCGGTTAACGTTTGTAGGTGCAATCTTTCTTGCAGCAATTGCAATTTTGCCTGTTATATTCATTCAAATAGCCAATCTCCCATCATCTGCACAAATCGGTGGAACTAGTTTACTGATTGTCATTGGGGTTGCGTTAGAAACGATGAAACAGCTTGAAAGTCAATTAGTAAAGCGCCATTACAAAGGTTTTATTAAAGAGTGAGCTATCGGGAAGTTTTTTCTTCCCTTCACGCTCGTTAGCCTATAGGGGGAATTAAGATGAATCTTATTTTAATGGGGCTACCTGGTGCTGGAAAAGGTACTCAAGCTGAACGGATTGTTGCTGAGTATAAGATCCCGCATATTTCTACAGGAGACATGTTTCGTGCAGCAATTAAAGATGGAACTGAACTTGGATTGCAGGCAAAGTCCTTTATGGATAAAGGCGGCCTTGTTCCAGATGAAGTCACAATTGGTATAGTTCGTGAACGGTTAAGCAAAGACGATTGTAAAAAAGGATTTTTGCTTGATGGTTTTCCAAGAACTGTAGCACAAGCTTCTGCTCTTGAAGAAATTATGCAAGATCTTGGCAAGAAAATTGACTATGTTTTAAATATTCAAGTCAATCCTGATCTGTTGCTTAAACGGCTTACAGGTAGACGAATTTGTAAGAGCTGTGGCTCTACGTATCATTTGGTCTTCAATCCTCCTCAAACTGAGGGAGTTTGTGACAAATGTGGTGGAGAGCTTTATCAACGCTCTGATGATAATGAAGAAACAGTTGCAAATCGTTTAGAAGTAAATATGAAACAAACTGGGTATTTACTCGACTTCTATGGAGAGCTTGGTTATGTTAGAAGTATCAATGGTGAACAAGAGATTGATACGGTATTTGCAGACATTCGTGAGCTTGTCGGCAAACTCGTATAATCCCTTTTAAACTAACATCTATAGTGATGTTAGTAGGAATGGTTGTTATGAAGTCGCTGTATGGACGTACCGGATCGGAAAGATTTTGGAATCTGTTCAAAAAGCTGCTTGATGTTATAGAGAAATCGTTGTATCTTGGTTTGGAGCATGTAATATCTTATGAACAGCTTTCGGGCATTTCATACACGGTTAGAACTATTTAGACGTAAATAGTTTTACATCTATAAGGGTATGCCAGAACTGGGATTGGGCAACACTTACATGAAGCTCGACACATACCACGTAAAGTGGGGATGCGAAGTCTTGACAAACCTAAGTAGCTTACCTCTCCGAGATTTCAGGGCAGTCTAGACGCTTACTGATTTGAAGAAGGGAGAACATGGAATGGCTAAAGATGATGTAATTGAAATTGAAGGCAAGGTTGTTGAAACGTTACCAAATGCTATGTTTAAAGTGGAACTAGAAAACGGTCATATCATACTTGCTCACGTTTCTGGAAAAATCCGTATGAATTTTATTCGTATTTTACCAGGAGATAAAGTTACGGTTGAATTATCACCCTATGACTTAAATCGTGGACGTATTACGTACCGTTTTAAATAATTATAGCACTCCGTAATCTTTAAGGAGGTTAGAGATATGAAAGTAAGACCATCTGTCAAACCGATCTGTGAAAAATGTAAAGTTATTCGCAGAAGAGGTAAAGTAATGGTTATCTGTGAAAATCCTAAGCACAAGCAAAAACAAGGTTAATTGAAGGAGGTGTTTTAAATGGCTCGTATTGCAGGTGTAGATATTCCACGTGACAAACGTGTTGTAATTTCTTTAACATATGTATACGGTATTGGTCGCTCTACTTCTGAACAAATTTTGGAAGAAGCAGGCGTATCAGTTGATACTCGAGTTCGTGATTTAACAGAAGAAGAATTAGGTAAGATTCGTGATATCGTGGATCGTCTTAAAGTAGAAGGTGACCTTCGTCGTGAAGTTTCCCTAAACATTAAACGTCTAATGGAAATTGGTTCTTTTCGTGGTTTACGCCATCGCCGTGGTTTACCAGTTCGTGGTCAAAATACGAAGAATAATGCACGTACACGTAAAGGTCCTCGTCGTACAGTAGCGAATAAGAAGAAATAAGTAAGTAAAGGAGGTTGAACATCAATGGCACGCAAAACAAACACTCGTAAACGTCGTGTGAGAAAAAATATTGAAGCAGGTATTGCGCATATTCGCTCTACTTTCAATAACACAATTGTAACAATTACAGACGTTCATGGTAACGCACTTTCTTGGTCCAGTGCTGGTGCACTTGGATTCCGTGGCTCTCGTAAGTCTACACCATTTGCAGCGCAAATGGCTGCTGAAACAGCTGCAAAAACATCTATGGAACATGGTTTGAAAACTTTAGAGGTAACTGTTAAAGGCCCTGGTGCTGGTCGTGAAGCTGCTATTCGTGCGCTTCAAGCTGCAGGTCTTGAAGTAACTGCAATCCGCGACGTTACTCCAGTACCTCATAACGGATGCCGTCCGCCAAAACGTCGCCGTGTGTAGTTTTTCTGTATAGATTTTCTTTCCTTGTCTATAATGGGATATGATACAATATTTTCGAAAATTGTTTACAGAAACATCGCTTGTTGTGCACAATCGCGAACTGCCAAAGGGGGACTTTCGGTTAGACAATATCAAGTTGTCTAGCCGGGGTTTCGACGTTTTGAAGGAGGGTTTAATACATGATCGAAATTGAAAAACCGAAAATCGAAACGGTTGAAATTAACGAGGATGCTAAGTACGGTAAATTCGTTATCGAACCACTTGAGCGTGGATATGGTACTACTTTGGGTAATTCCCTACGTCGTATCTTATTATCCTCACTCCCTGGTGCTGCTGTAACAGCAATCCAAGTTGACGGAGTATTACATGAGTTTTCAACAATCGAGGGTGTTGTCGAAGATGTCACTATGATTATCTTAAACATTAAGAAATTGGCTCTTAAGATTTACTCCGAAGAAGAAAAAACACTTGAGATTGATGTTCAGGGGCAAGGTGTTGTCACAGCTGCGGATATTACGCACGATAGTGATGTAGAAATCTTAAATCCAGATTTACACATTGCAACGTTAGCAAAAGATACGCATTTTCGCATGCGCCTAACTGCAAAGCGCGGTCGTGGTTATACACCAGCTGATGCAAATAAGGGAGAAGATCAACCTATAGGTGTCATTCCTATTGATTCGATCTATACACCGATTTCTCGCGTTACGTATACGGTTGAAAATACTCGTGTTGGTCAAGTAGCAAATTACGATAAATTGACGCTCGATGTTTGGACGGATGGAAGCATCGGACCGAAGGAAGCAATATCGTTAGGAGCTAAAATCATAACGGAGCATTTGAATATATTCGTTGGATTAACTGACGAA
This sequence comes from Ectobacillus sp., assembly GCF_056992975.1. Lineage (NCBI taxonomy): Bacteria > Bacillati > Bacillota > Bacilli > Caryophanales > Bacillaceae > Ectobacillus > Ectobacillus sp. The sequence continues at coordinate 4,095 of NZ_JBXKMX010000205.1, forward strand.
GCACAAAATGCTGAAATTATGGTAGAAAAAGAAGAAGATCAAAAAGAGAAAGTTCTAGAAATGACAATTGAAGAATTAGATCTTTCTGTTCGTTCTTATAACTGCTTAAAACGTGCTGGTATTAATACAGTACAAGAGCTTGCTAACAAAACAGAAGAAGATATGATGAAGGTTCGCAACTTAGGACGTAAATCCTTAGAAGAAGTAAAGCATAAGCTTGAAGAATTAGGCTTAGGCTTACGTAAAGACGACTAAGGTTTCTTTGTTTTGTTATAAACCAACGAAGGAGGGAACTACGAATGGGATACAGAAAATTAGGCCGTACAAGCGCGCAACGTAAAGCTATGCTACGTGATTTGACTACAGACTTAATCATCAATGAACGTATACAAACGACTGAAACTCGTGCAAAAGAGCTTCGTTCAGTAGTAGAAAAAATGATTACTTTAGGCAAACAGGGAGATCTTCATTCCCGTCGCCAAGCAGCTTCTTATGTTCGTAACGAAGTAGCAAACGCTGAAACAAAGCAAGATGCATTGCAAAAATTATTTGCAGACATCGCTCCTCGCTATACTGACCGTCAAGGTGGATACACTCGTATCGCTAAAATCGGTCCTCGTCGCGGCGACGGTGCTCCAATGGTAATTATTGAACTTGTTTAATTGATAGATAATTAAAGGGCAGGACAGTGCTTTTTTAAGTTACTGGTCACAGCCCTTTTTTTGTATACACAGTTTTCTATTATCAAAATGGAAATAGTGTATGCCGGCTACGCATTTCGGTGATGGCTAGCTTCGCCGGCTAGCTCCTTCCGGCCAGAGAACCCTCGCACATAAAGGCAAAAAGCACCTTTTTGTGCGAGGAACCACCGACCTCCGGAGCAAAGCGAGCCGGCTACGCATTTCGGTGTCTAGCTTCGCCGGCTAGCTCCTTCCGGCCGGAGAATCTCGTCCTAATAAAGGAAAAAAGCGCCTTTCTAGGCCGAGAACCTCTGACCTCCGGAGCTAAACAAGCCGGCTACGCTTTTCATTGTCGCTTTTTGATATTTCTTAGGAAATAATACGAGAGGGTGTCGTGATTTTGAAACGTGAAAAGCTTCGTATTGATCGATTATCCTTTCGATATCCGCGTGCTGACTCCAATGCCCTGCAGGACGTTTCTCTCTCTATTACAGAAGGTGAATGGATTTCTATCTTAGGCCAAAATGGTTCGGGAAAATCTACGTTAGCAAAGCTCTTAAATGGTCTATTGCTTCCAACTTCAGGTAGTATTATTGCTGATGGCGAAATTGTACTAGCAGAGGAAACGATTTGGGAAGTGCGAAAGCAAATTGGAATGGTATTTCAAAATCCAGACAATCAGTTTGTTGGAACGACGGTAAAGGATGATATAGCATTTGGTTTAGAAAATTTCGGTATGCCTCGTGAAAAAATGATAGAGCGGATGGAATATGCACTATCATTAGTGGGTATGAATGATTTCGTAGAGCAAGAACCCCATTCTTTATCAGGTGGTCAGAAACAACGTGTTGCGATTGCTAGTGTATTGGCACTTCAGCCTTCTATCCTGATCTTGGATGAAGCAACTTCCATGCTAGATCCAAAAGGTCGAAGAGAGGTAGTAGAAACGGTTCGTAATTTAGTTCGCTCGAAGGGAATTACAGTTGTATCCATTACACATGATCTAGAAGAGGCTGCACAATCTGATCGTATTTTCGTTTTAAATAAAGGTGTTTTGGTACAAGAAGGAACTCCCGAACAGGTATTTCAGCATATAGACGAACTACAGAAAATAGGATTGGATGCTCCTTTTTCTGTGAAATTTGCAGAGGTATTACAACGAAATGGAATCGATGTAAAGAATATGCCTCTAACAATGGAAAGTTTGGTGAACGAGCTTTGGACATTACATTCGAACAAGTAGAGCATCGGTATCAACGTAATACACCGTTTGAACGATTAGCGATTTATGACATTACTCTCTCTATTGAAAGCGGAAAATATTACGCTGTGATTGGTCATACTGGATCCGGGAAATCTACGATCATCCAGCATTTAAATGGTCTATTGCAGCCAACCGATGGAATGGTTCAAGTAGGGGATTTCATCATTTCTTCAAAGAAAAAAGAAAAGAAACTAAAGCCTCTTCGAAAACGAGTAGGTGTAGTTTTTCAATTTCCTGAGCACCAGCTCTTTGAGGAAACCGTAGAAAAAGATATATGCTATGGTCCTAAAAACTTTGGAATGGGTGAAAAGAAAGCAAAGGAAAAAGCTGCTGAAGTTTTGAAATTGGTAGGGTTATCGACTGATTTGCTAACTAAATCCCCATTTGAACTTAGCGGTGGGCAAATGCGAAGAGTGGCAATTGCGGGTGTTCTCGCGATGTCCCCTGAAGTGCTTGTACTTGATGAACCTACTGCTGGATTAGATCCAAGAGGACAGAAAGACCTGATGCAGATGTTTTATCGCCTTCATAAGGAACAAGGCATTACTGTAGTTCTTGTTACTCATAATATGGAGGATGCTGCAGCCTATGCAGATCAAATCGTCGTTATGGATAAAGGAACTGTTTTTTTAAAGGGAACACCGGAAGAAGTGTTTTCACATGGAGAGCAACTAGAACAAATTGGCGTATCTCTTCCCATTACACTCCGATATAAACAAATAATTGAAGAAAAATTGGGAGTTAGAATACCCTCTTCTCCGCTTACAATGGACAATTTAGCAGAGGAAGTAATAAATATTATGAAAAAAGGAGAAGCCTGAACATGCAACAGCTTATCATCGGCAAATACATTCCAGGGCAATCTCTTGTTCATCAGCTTGATCCAAGAGCAAAGCTAACCATTGTTTTCTTATACGTATTTATCGTGTTCTTAGCGAATAATGTAGCTTCGTATAGTTTATTACTCGTATTCTCAATACTTCCTCTCATATTATCTCGTGTGCCGATACGCTATATAGCCATTGGATTAAAGCCAGTACTTTGGATCTTTCTGTTTACTTTCCTCCTTCATGTTTTTACAACAAAAGAAGGATCTGTCTTGTTCCAAGTAGGCTGGGTTTCCATCTATCAAAAAGGTCTGGAGCAAGGGATTTTTATATCCTTGCGGTTCTTCGTCATCATTCTTATCACTACATTATTAACATTAACAACTACGCCTATTGAAATTACAGATGGAATGGAAGCATTGTTGCATCCATTCAAACGATTTGGACTGCCTGTTCATGAAATCGCACTTATGATGTCAATTTCCCTTCGGTTTATTCCCACTTTAATGGAAGAAACAGAGAAAATTATGAAGGCACAGGCGTCACGTGGTACCGATTTCGCAGGAGGGCCCATTTCTGACCGTTTGAGGGCGGTTGTATCGTTGCTAGTTCCCCTTTTTATTAACGCATTTAGACGGGCAGAGGACTTAGCAATTGCAATGGAAGCAAGAGGGTATCGCGGTGGAGAAGGACGGACAAAATTTCGTCAGCTTCTTTGGAAAGGCAAGGATACAATTGCGCTTTTAAGTTTACTAGTTCTTACGGGACTTTTACTTTTAACACGATGGTGAGAAAAATGGAACGACTAAAATGCATAGTAACCTATGACGGTACTTATTTTCATGGATATCAGGTTCAAAACAACAAGCGGACGGTACAACTCGTTATAGAGGAAGTATTGCGAAATATCCATAAAGGAACAAATGTTCGTATCTATGCATCAGGTAGAACGGATGCTACGGTTCATGCTAGAGGGCAAGTGTTTCACTTTGATTCTCCGCTATGTTTAACAGCGGAACGTTGGGTGGCAGCTCTAAATTCGCAGCTTCCAAAGGACGTGGCAATTCAGAGTGTAGAAAAGGTAAGTGATGACTTTCATGCTAGGTTTCAGGTTACTCGGAAAGAATATCGCTATCGAGTGCTTCTTTCTAACCGCAGAGATGTGTTTCGAAGACACTATGCTTATCATGTTCCCTATAAGCTTAGTATAAATAAAATAGAGGAAGCGATTCCTTATTTTATTGGTACGCATGATTTCACTTCATTTTGCTCAGCAAAAACAGAGATTGAGGATAAAGTGAGAACCATTTATACACTAGAGATGATACAAGAGGAAGATGAACTTATCTTTCGCTTTGTCGGAGATGGATTTCTTTATAATATGGTCCGAATTATCGTAGGTACTTTACTTGATGTGGGCCAAGGAAAAATAGAGCCTTCACAGCTATCACACATTCTAAACATGCAGGATAGAAGCTTAGCAGGAAAGACAGCACCGGGTCATGGATTATATTTATGGCAAGTTTCGTATAACAACTAATCCTGGTGTAACATTTGCTTGACATTGACTTCTCTTAACGATATCATAACATATGGTATTGTTTCTAAAACCACGATTAGCCCCGGAAATTAATCGTGTTTAAGATAAACAATGAATGCAGTTACGATAAATAACAAGTAGGAGGGAATCACATATGCGTACGACTTTCATGGCAAAAGCTAGCGAAGTTGAGCGTAAATGGTATCTAGTAGATGCTGAAGGTAAAACTTTAGGACGTCTAGCAACTGAAGTTGCATCCATTTTGCGCGGAAAAAACAAACCAACTTTTACACCAAACGTTGACACTGGTGATCACGTAATTATTATCAACGCAGAAAAAGTACATTTAACAGGAAACAAACTGAACGGTAAAATTTATTATCGTCACAGCATGTATCCAGGTGGATTAAAACAAAGAACGGCTCTAGAAATGCGTACTAACTATCCAGTACAAATGATCGAAAGAGCTGTAAGAGGCATGCTTCCAAAGAACAGCTTAGGTAGCCAAATGATTAAAAAGTTAAAAGTGTATGCTGGTACAGAGCATCCACACGAAGCACAAAAACCTGAAGTTTACGAACTTCGCGGATAATAGAATTAAAGGAGGGCTTATTTTGGCACAGGTACAATATTATGGTACTGGACGTCGTAAGAGTTCAGTTGCACGCGTACGCTTAGTTCCTGGTGAAGGACGCGTTATCATCAACGGTCGTGAATTTGAAAATTACATTCCATTTGCTGCACTACGTGAAGTTGTAAAACAACCTCTAGTTGTGACAGAAACTCTTGGCAACTATGATGTTCTTGTAAACGTAAACGGCGGCGGATACACTGGTCAAGCTGGTGCGATTCGTCACGGTATTTCAAGAGCATTATTAAAAGCAGATCCAGAATACCGTTTATCTCTAAAACGTGCTGGATTGTTAACTCGTGATGCACGTATGAAAGAACGTAAGAAATACGGTCTTAAAGGCGCTCGTCGCGCACCTCAATTCTCAAAACGTTAATATTGTTTTATGCCCTTTCTTTCGAGAAAGGGTATTTTTATTGG
>NZ_JBXKMX010000206.1:0-3375 GCF_056992975.1 Ectobacillus sp.
AAATCCTTACCTTGTTGCCCTTTTGAAACAAGCACTTGGTCAAGAATATTGCCTTGCTTGTCTGTCACGGTTTTTGTTTCTGCTTTTATACCATGAAGCATATCTTCATATTGCTGCTCGATGTAGCTTTTCCCTACTCGGTCATTACGGTTATAATTACGAACTAAATAATAATCAAGATTTTCTTTTGGTAATCCTTCATCCGCACTTGTCACCTTGCCGAGTACACTGGTAAACATGTCACCAAACGGATAGTTACGCTCCCAATCCGTTGTCGTATCAACACCCGGTAGTTTATCCAAGTTTTCACTTATAACTGCATATTCTTGTTCGGTAACTCCCTGATTTTTAATGACTTGCGGCGTCATATTATAGCCGCCATCCATCTTTTGCTTTATGGCTAAAACCTTTAAGTCCATCGGTGTTAAAGTTGCGACTTCCACGTCAGTAACACGGCTAAGTTGCCGATCATATAAATCTTTATCCGTAAGCTTTTTATCTTTCAAATCTTGGAGTTCTTGCTTCATAATTTTTCCCTTTGCAAGATCTGGGTGCAGTTGTAACCAAAAGTCCCTTTTATCCTTATCAGTAAGCTTGTCCGTAGGAATATCAAGATAATTTGCCAAATCCTGTGCAACTTTTAAACGATCTTCACTTTTTGATCCCTTCATTCGTGTATACGTAATGGTTCGCAATGGGAGATTATTAACTACTGCCCGGTTATACCGATCATACATATTACCACGCGGTACCGGAGTGCTTATCGTAGAGTCTTCTGTTCTCGCTACTTCCTTTTTATAATCATCCCCATACACAATCTGTACAACACCTAAACGTAAAATGAGGGCAGAAAACAAAATAAATACAATGAAAAACAACATATTTAAACGAATAGGAACCTGACTTCTCTTTTTCTTCTTATTTTTTTGCATACTTACCCCCTCAAGCGGAAAGAGACACCCAAGAATTAGGTGTCTTTGCATCATAGCGAGTCTATTTTATCACAAATTACAAGAGAAGGTAACCTTCCCTTCCATAAGTTTATACTTCGTTATCTTGCGTCCATTGCTTTCTCTGATAAGCTTCGTGCTTCATATTTGACATTTCTTATGGCAAAATAGATCAGGAAATGTCCGGCACCCACCACACTGAGCAAGATAGGAATACTTTTCTCTGCTGGGAAGAACATGACAGCAGCTAAAAATAAAAGGATAGAACAGATACGCCCGAGATTTAAATAACATTCTCGTATCACCATATACTCAATGCGAAGATCCTTTGCCCGCCTTGCTCGTCCAATCACATCAAAAGAAATGGATCCTAATGGCACAAGTAGAATCGGGTAAGCGATAGAAATACAGATAGCATAAAACAACAATCTTTCATAGGTTACGTCAAATACAATTAAAAAAACGGAAAGATAAAGTAAGATTCCCCCTAGTAATATGGCTTTTTTTCGATGTGTTTTTTTTAAAAACCTTGTCACGATATAGTAGACAAAAAAAGATACTGCCGAACTAATCAAACCATATTGGCCAATTGCCATTTCACTTCCAGTTGTAATATACAAGATAACTGAGATTGCAAATATAAAGGTACCCTCGCGAATGCCTTGAAAATAGTGAGCCCATGTTACACTTCGCCAGTTGTAATTTCTTCCTCTCTCCCTCACAACCTCCTTAAGTTCATACTTTCCTTCACACTCCCTGTGAGAGAGAAAAAAACTAAGAAGAATGGCAACTGCAAAAAGAAGCAATGATAGAATAAAAATACACGTATACCCATTCCATTGTTCCATTCGAGAAATGATAAAACCTGCAACAATTGGCCCAACCATACCTGCAAATGATACCAGCAGTCCAAGAAATCCATTAAAAAAATCTCGTGTTTCAGGCTCCGTAATTTCAAAGGTAAGTAAATGAAAGGCAAGCCAATAAAATCCATAACCTACTCCAAGAAGCGCACCAATTAAAAGAATATAATGCGATGCATGGACTCCAACGAGTAATACGGTAATGAAAAATAGAGCAAGTACACTTACACCACAGCGTAATAGAATAACACGATCCATCACCTTGGCTAACCTTCCTGCAAAGACAAATGCAATCGGCTGCAATACTACAATAGCTAAGTTATACAGACCTAGATTCAAAAAGTTTTTCGTCTGCTTCCATAAATAGATATTTACAAATGTGTTTGACAAAGCAATGGCAAGGGTATATAACCCACCAATTGCTAATAATAAAAGTAAATCCCGATTGACCTCAATATCACCAAAAATATGCTTCCATTTCATAAAAACTCTCCTTTGCTCATGCATGTATTGTTTCAAAAAAGAGGAAAAACTATACGAAAAAAGAAGCTATAGTATGTATAAAAAAGACAAAGCTACTCTAAAATAGGGCATAACAGTAAGGAATAGACAGCAAAAAAGCTATCCGAAAATAAAACGGATAGCTTTTTTTACTGCCTATCATAATAATAGATATCAAAGTTTTGATACTACCATTATTTTGCTGCTACATAAAGTTTTTCTGCTGCGTTCCAATCTACTACATTCCAGAATGCACTTATGTAGTCAGGACGACGGTTTTGATATTTTAAGTAGTAAGCATGTTCCCAAACGTCCAAGCCTAATACTGGAGTTTTTCCTTCTGAAAGTGGTGAATCTTGGTTTGCAGAACTTGTAATTTCTAATTCTCCATTGTTAACGACTAGCCAAGCCCAACCAGATCCAAAACGAGATTTGCCTGCATTCGCAAATGCTTCTTTAAATGCTTCAAAGCTGCCAAATTTAGCTTCAATTGCCGCAGCAAGTTCTCCTACTGGTGCACCGCCACCGTTTGGTGAAAGAAGTGTCCAGAAGAAAGAGTGGTTAGCATGGCCCCCACCGTTGTTACGAACTGCAGTACGGATTGCTTCTGGAACTTCATTTAAACCAGCTACTAAATCTTCTACGCTTTTTGCAGCTAATTCAGGGTAGTTTTCTAAAGCTGCATTTAGGTTTGTCACATAAGTGTTATGATGTTTCGTATGATGGATGTTCATCGTTTCCTTGTCAAAATGTGGTTCTAGTGCGTCATAAGCGTATGGTAATTCAGGTAATTCGTATTTAGCCATTGTATATTCCTCCCAAAATTTTTTTGAATGGACAAATTGTCTCATTCCATTTTTATTTTACACTATTTTCAAAATAGTGAAAAACAATCTATACTTCATACCCTATCAAACTTTAGTCTTCTTATCAAATAATAAGACTTATAAAATAACTGGAATTGCCTTGTTTAAAAGAAGCTGGATACGTTACAATGAAGGTGCTGAATCTAATTAAGGAAGTGAAACTATGTCGTTATTTTCACAGCTTTATAAGAGCCT
>NZ_JBXKMX010000207.1:0-20633 GCF_056992975.1 Ectobacillus sp.
CCACAGTCCGGTGTAAAGGTAAAACAAGGATCGAAAATACGGATTTACATGGGGAACTAGACGTTTTCCAATCTATCATGTAAAATTTTAATCTGTATGGGCGAAATTGTCCTAAGGAGAAGAGTAGGATAAGAATTGTAAAGAGGTAGAGTACCATCAAATTTTATTGGTAGAGAGGATATAGTAAGATGAAGTTGCACACACTTGTATCATGTTTGCATGATTTTCCGGTTATTCCAAGTGAAAATCCGGATATAATATCTATTGAAAATGACTCGCGTCAGGTGAAACAAGGAAGTTTGTTCGTTTGCATTAAAGGATTCACTGTGGATAGTCATAACTTTGCACAGCAAGCAGCTGCACAAGGTGCGGCTGCTATTATAGCAGAAAGACCTGTAGATGCTACTATTCCAGTAGTTCTTGTGAAGAATTCCTCAAGAGCATTAGCATTGCTAGCAGATACATTTTATAATCAGCCTACACATAACCTACATCTTATCGGGGTGACCGGAACGAACGGAAAAACGACAACATCACATATTATTGATGAAATGATGAAACATCACGGTCATAAAACAGGTTTAATTGGTACAATCAATATGAAAATTGCTGATGAAACGTTTGCGGTGAAAAATACAACCCCCGATTCTTTAACGTTGCAGCGCGCATTTCATGAAATGGTAATCCGTAAAGTAGATAGTGCAGTTATGGAGGTTTCTTCCCATGCTCTCCATCTAGGACGTGTGCATGGATGTGATTATGATGTCGCAGTGTTTACGAATTTATCTCAAGATCATCTAGATTATCATAAAACGATGGATGAGTATAAACAGGCGAAAGGTCTATTATTTTCTCAGTTAGGAAACAGATTTAATCTTGATAAACCTAAATTTGCTATTTTAAACAATGATGATCCCGCGTCAATGACATATAAGATGATGACACAAGCCACAATTATTACATATGGATTGATAGAAAAAAGTGATATTATGGCTACTGAGATTTTGATGAGCAGTAGTGGAACGAGTTTTACTCTTATTACTCCGCAACATACGAAAAGAGTTACAATGAAGCTAGTTGGTAAATTTAATGTGTACAATGTACTAGCAGCTGTTTCTGCTGCGATTGTATCAGGTGTTTCCATTGATACAATTGTAGAAGTTATTCAAACAATAAATGGTGTGCCAGGTCGATTTGAAGTTGTGGATCAGGGGCAAGATTTTGCGGTGATTGTGGATTATTCTCATACACCGGATAGCCTACAAAACGCTCTTGAAACAATTGGACAGTTTGCAAAATCGAAAATTTATTGTATTGTAGGGTGCGGGGGTGATCGTGATCGTTCAAAACGCCCGATTATGGCACAAATTGCAACGAAATTTGCAGATTATGCCATTTTAACTTCTGATAATCCTAGAAGTGAAGATCCGGAAGCAATATTACTTGATATGACAAACGGTCTTGATGCAGATAACTATGAAGTAATAGTAGATCGTCATCAAGCAATTGAGCATGCAATTGTATCTGCATCAAAGGATGATGTGATTCTAATTGCAGGAAAAGGCCATGAAACGTATCAAATTATTGGAAAAACTGTTTTTGACTTTGACGATCGAACCGTTGCAAAATCTGCTATCGTAAAGCGCATAAACAACTAGAGAAAGGGGGGAAACATACGTGATACAGCAAGGACTATTCGTAACTGTTGCTGTTGCATTTCTTATTGCCGTTGCTATTTCTCCAATCTTTATCCCCTTTTTGCGGCGTTTAAAGTTTGGACAAAGCATACGAGAAGAAGGACCTAAATCGCATCAGAAGAAATCAGGAACTCCTACCATGGGAGGAATCGTTATTTTTATCTCCATTATGGTTACTACGGTTCTCATGGTAGCGAAATTTGGAAAACTAAATGTTACCACATATTTGCTTCTTTTTGTTACGTTTGGCTATGGATTGTTAGGATTTTGGGATGATTTTATTAAAGTCGTAATGAAACGTAATTTAGGATTAACTTCGAAGCAAAAGCTACTAGGACAAATCTTTATTGCTATTGTATTTTTTGTATTCTACAAAGCATTTGGCTTTTCAACAGATTTACACATACCTGGAACTACTATACATTTTGAACTTGGTTTTGGCTATTTTCTTCTTATCTTATTTTTGTTAGTCGGTGCATCTAACGCAGTTAATTTAACAGATGGACTTGACGGATTGCTAGCAGGAACATCTGCTGTTGCTTTTGGAGCATATGCTATACTGGCATTTTATCAAGGACAATATGAGGTTTCTGTGTTTTGTATGGCAATTGTTGGGGCTGTTTTAGGATTTTTAGTATTTAATGCTCACCCCGCTAAAGTATTTATGGGTGATACGGGCTCTCTTGCTTTAGGAGGAGCAATTGCTGCTGCTGCTATATTAATTAAACAAGAATTGCTTCTTGCTATTATTGGTGGTATCTTTGCCATCGAAACATTATCTGTTATTATTCAAGTAATATCATTCAAAACAACTGGTAAACGCGTATTTAAAATGAGCCCGATTCATCATCATTATGAACTTAGTGGATGGTCAGAGTGGCGCGTTGTCGTTACGTTTTGGACGGTTGGATTATTGTTTGCAGTGTTAGGAATCTATATCGAGGTGTGGATGTAAGTGAAAACGGTAGAGGCGTATAAGAATAAACATATACTAGTTTTAGGGATAGCAAAAAGCGGCTATGCAGCCGCAACACTATTAAAAAGTTTAGGTGCTCATGTTATTGTGAACGATAAGAAGCCATTAGAAGATAATCCAATGGCACAGCGTTTGCAGCAGGAAGGATTTCATGTTGTCTGCGGAAGTCATCCACTTGAATTACTGACGGATGTGGAATTGGTTGTGAAAAATCCAGGAATTCCTTATAGCAATCCAATTCTTGTAGCTGCAAAAGAAAAAGGAATCTCTATTATTACTGAAGTAGAGCTTGCGTATTTCATTTCAGATGCACCATTTATTGGTATTACAGGTTCAAACGGAAAAACGACAACAACAACCTTAATATTTGAAATGCTAAAACAAGGGGACAAGCAACCTTTAATTGCAGGTAATATTGGCACAGTTGCATGTGAAGTGGCTTCTTTTGCAAAGAAAGATAACATAATTGTAACGGAATTATCCTCATTCCAGCTGATGGGAATCCAAACTTTTCAACCGAAAATTGCAGTCCTGTTAAACTTGTTTGATGCACATTTAGATTATCATGGTACGAAGGAAGAATATTGCCGAGCAAAATCAAATATATTTAAAAATCAAACAGAAGACGATTATTGCGTCATTAATGTTGATGACGAAAATGTGTTGAAATGGTCACAGCGAAGTAAGGGTCAAAGACTTCCATTTTCCACGACAAAAGTAATTGAAGATGGAGCGTATGTAAAAGACGGTGCCCTTTATTTTTGTAAAGAAAGAGTAATGGAGATAAGTAATATTGCCCTTCCTGGCAAACACAATTTGGAAAATATACTAGCTGCTATGAGTGTTGCAAAGCTAATGGGTGTTTCAAATGAAGCAATTGTCCATGTGTTAGAAACCTTTACGGGTGTGAAGCATAGACTGCAATATATAACGACTATACATAATCGTAAATTCTACAATGATTCTAAGGCGACTAATATATTAGCAACTCAAAAAGCTATTTCTGCTTTTGACAAGCCCGTTATTTTACTTGCAGGTGGGTTAGATCGTGGCAATGATTTTGACGCGTTACTACCCTATTTTCAAAATGTAAAGGCATTGCTTACATTTGGTCAAACTGCACCAAAATTGATAAAAACGGCACAAGAAGCGAAGGTTAAATCTATTGTACAAGTAGAGCATTTAGAAGAAGCCGTGCAAAAAGCATATGATTTGTCCGAAGAAGGAGATGTAATTCTTCTTTCTCCTGCATGTGCAAGCTGGGATCAGTTTAAAACTTTTGAACAAAGAGGGGACATGTTCATACAATTTGTGCATAAGCTAGTATAAAGCGAGATGTTTGAGGATTAATCCTCGGTGCACACATTTTTGGCAGCATTATTGCAGCAGCCTCGCACTATGAGTAGGTACACGTTTAATGTACATACATGCAAAGAGGTGTTTCGTATTGCAGGCAAAAAAAGCTCCTGATTTTGTGCTTATTGTGGTAACTTGTATGCTGCTGACGTTTGGTATGATGATGGTATACAGTGCCAGTAGTGTATGGGCGTCCTACAAGTTTGATGATCCATTCTTTTTCGCAAAAAGACAGCTATTGTTTGCAGGATTAGGGATCGTGGCGATGTTTAGTATAATGAATATTGATTATTGGGTGTGGCGGAAATATGCATTGACAATTTTGCTCTTATGTTTCGTGTTGCTTATTGTTGTGTTAATTCCTGGTATTGGGATGGAACGAGGGGGAGCACGAAGCTGGATTGGGATTGGAGCATTTTCGATTCAACCATCTGAATTTATGAAATTTGCCATGATTATTTATCTCTCTAAATTTCTTTCAGAGCGGCAGAAAACGATTACGACTTTCACACGAGGGTTAGCTCCTTCACTTGCCATTGTTTTTCTTGCATTTGGCATGATAATGCTACAACCAGATTTGGGTACTGGAACGGTTATGGTGGGTACATGTATTATTATGATTTTTATTGCAGGCGCTAGAATTATGCATTTTGTTATATTAGGTCTGTTAGGTGTAGCGGGGTTTATTGGATTAATTTGGTCAGCGCCCTATCGTATGAGACGGATTACCTCTTACTTAGATCCATGGTCTGATCCTCTTGGAAGTGGTTTTCAAATCATTCAATCACTCTTTGCTATTGGACCAGGCGGGTTGTTTGGTCTAGGACTTGGACAAAGTAGACAGAAATTTTATTATTTGCCTGAACCACAAACAGATTTTATTTTTGCAATTATTTCTGAAGAACTTGGCTTTATTGGCGGATCATTTGTTCTGCTATTATTTGGTTTGCTATTATGGCGAGGTGTACGAGTTGCATTGGGAGCACCTGATTTATATGGAACATTTTTAGCTGTAGGTATTGTAGCGATGATTGCAGTTCAAGTCATGATTAACATAGGGGTTGTAACAGGGCTTATTCCTGTTACAGGTATTACATTGCCCTTTATTAGTTATGGTGGGTCAAGCTTAACGCTAACATTGATGGCTATCGGAGTATTGTTAAATATTAGTCGTCATGCTCGTCTTTAAACCTCTGTTGAGTAAACAGGGGTTTTTTGCTGTACATGAACATCATTTGAAGGTTAATAGGTTTTGTATGATTTTGATAGTTGACAGCGTCATCGAAACCGAGTATCGTAATTCCGAGTCATTCATTTCATGAGTGGATTTGTGATATTCTTAAGGTAATAGGTGTCTTGCTAAAGTTACAAGTTGTATTTTCGTACGAATCGTGCTGTTACATAAAAAAGAAAATGTATATGAAAAATAGAGAAGATACTTGTACACAAATAACGTTAGGTGAACGTCTTGCATACGATTAGAGTATGGAGGATTTTTATGGGGGAGATTAATATGCAACAATTAGCTAATGAGCTTAAACAAGCCAATGTTGGAAAAATACTTACTAGCGAACCACTCGCGCGACATACAACCATGAAAATTGGTGGACCTGCGGATATTATGGTTATACCAAACAACGTAGAAAGTGTTGAACAAACAATAAAGTTTATCCAACAATATGGAATAAAGTGGACGGTAATTGGTCGTGGATCCAATTTGCTTGTGTCAGACAATGGAATAGAGGGCGTTGTTTTAAAGTTTGGCGAAGGACTAGATCATCTTGAAATAAAAGATACCATTGTTCGTGTTGGAGCAGGATATCCGCTAGTACGACTCGCTACAAACATAAGCAAACAAGGGCTTACTGGTTTAGAGTTTGCTTCTGGTATACCTGGAAGCGTGGGCGGTGCTATCTATATGAATGCAGGAGCTCATAAATCAGATATGTCACAAATTGTATCAAGAGTTCACATTTTATTTGCGGACGGTACCGTCGAATGGCTAACAAATAAAGAGCTTATGTTTTCGTACCGAACATCTATACTACAAAAAGAAAGACCTGGAATTGTATTGGAGGCAGAGCTTGCCCTTTCAAAAGGTGATCGGGAACAAGTCTTTTCCGTTATGCAAAAAAACAAAGACTATCGCAAAGAAACACAGCCATGGAATTATCCATGTGCAGGTAGTATTTTTCGTAACCCGTTACCAAATCATGCAGGAAATCTTGTGGAAAGAGCGGGTTTGAAAGGATATCAAATTGGTGGAGCACAAATTTCCCCGATGCATGGTAATTTTATTGTAAATACAGGAGGGGCAACTGCAAAGGATGTATTGCAATTAATTGACTTTGTAAAACGGACAATTAAGGAGAAATATGGTGTGGAAATGCATACAGAAGTGGAAATGATAGGAAGAATATAGTTATTTCTATCGATTTCCAAGTTATGCTATAATGAACAAAAAAAGAACGGCATGAAGTACTATGCCGTTCTTTATGTTACCAACATGGAGGAGCTATTATGGATAAAAAGGTCATTCAGCTTGAGGACCGTGTTCCAAAGTTAAAACAACAAAAGAGAAAAAAAATGAATCGTAGACTTGTACTCTATCTTTCTATTTTATTTATGCTGGTTATGTTTGGCATTTACTTTCGATCACCTATTAGTAAAATTGCTGATATCTCTATAGAAGGAAATCATTACTTAAATAAAAATGATGTAATGGCACTTTCAGGTGTAACTTATGACATGAGTTATTTTCGGATTAATGCTAGTCGATCTGAAGAAAAATTAAAACAGCAAACCGAAATAAAGAATGCGGTTGTAAAAAAACTATTTCCAAATAAGATTGCTATCGTAATTGAAGAATATAAAACAACTGGATATGTAAAGAAGGATAATACGCTGTATCCCATATTAGAAAACGGTAAATCGATAGGAGCTTTAAAAGGGAATACACTTCCTGTTGCAGCTCCGTTATTTATAGATTTTAAAGATGAAAACACCATCCAGCAGCTCTCCACGGAGCTTGCCAAATTGGATTCGAGTATTGTACGTGCTATTTCAGAAATTCATTTTTCTCCTAATTCAACAGATCCTAATCATATTCTCTTGTTTATGGATAAAGGGTATGTAGTAAGTGTGACAATTCAAGACTTTGCAACAAAAATGAGTGCTTACCCACTTATTATTAAACAATTAAAACCGGGGGATAAGGTACAAATTCATTTGGAAGTGGGAGCCTATATTGAGCATCTAAACTAAAATGTGAAGAAATGATTCGAATTTATACTGCTGGAAACAAACATTTGCGTATTCTATCTAATATTGTGTAAACAAAGATGACTACGGAGGTAGATGTCCTTTTTTAAGATTGTTTTTTAATATAATCTTTGCTATAAGTTTAGCTTTTCTAGGAGTACATCTTGGTGTAGACTTATAGATAGTGGTATTATTCGCTTTTGAAGTAGTATTTGTTCTAAAAATTGCTGTGATACGACGATTATTATTGGCAAAAAGAATGCTTTCGAACAAAAATAAGAAAAATATGCTTGCAAAAAAAGGGATATGTATGATAATGTTGAATATTTTTCTTATATATAAGCGACGAAAGGCGTTCAAATAAAACTCTATGAATGATATAAATTAAAAAGGAGGTGCCAAGGTATGAACAGCAATGAAATGTATGTTAGTCTTGACATCGGTACATCCCATGTTAAAGTTATCATTGGCGAAATGGTAAATGAAACACTTAATATTATTGGTGTCGGAACTGCAAAATCAAATGGATTAAAAAAAGGCTCTATTGTTGACATAGATGAGACTGTACAAACGATTAAAAAAGCGATTGAGCAAGCAGAACGAATGGTCGGGATGGACATTCACCGCGTTGTTGTTGGAATCGGCGCAAATCAAGTACAGCTTCATCATTGTCATGGTGTAGTTGCTGTATCGAATGAAAACCGTGAAATTGAGAACGAAGATGTATTACGTGTCATTGATGCTGCACAAGTTGTTTCGATTGTGCCAGAACGTGAAATTATAGACGTAATTCCAAGACAGTTTATCGTAGACGGATTAGATGAAATTAATGATCCGCGCGGTATGATCGGTGTTCGTCTCGAAATGGAAGGAACACTCGTTACAGGAGCTAAAACTTTACTACATAATTTGCTTCGCTGCGTGGAACGGGCAGGACTTGAAATTGTTGACATATCATTGCAACCGTTAGCTGCAGCTACTATAGCCCTTTCAACAGATGAAAAGAATATGGGAATTGCTTTAGTAGATATTGGCGGGGGTTGTACAACCGTTTCTGTATTTCAAGAAGGCATCTTGCAATCTACGAATGTCATTCCTATAGGTGGAGAACATATTACGAAAGATATTACCATTTGCTTTAAGACATCCACTGAAAATGCAGAGAAAGTGAAAATTAAATATGGACATGCGTTTGCCGAAGTAGCCTCTGAAGAAGAGATGTTTACTGTGCCTATTATGGGCAGTGATCATACGTTACAATGTACACAAGCTGAACTTGCAGAGGTCATCGAAGCACGGCTAGAAGAAATATTTGTATTCGTTCGTCAAGAACTAGAAAAACTAGGTGTGAAACAATTGGCGGGGGGATATGTGTTAACAGGCGGGGTAGTTGCGATGCCTGGTGTACTAGATTTAGCTCAAGAAATTTTAAATGAAAATGTTCGAATTGCTATCCCGGATTATATTGGGGTCCGTGAACCGCAATATACAATTGGCGTTGGGCTTATCCGAAATGCATATCAAAAAGCGAAGCTAAAAGGAAAGTCTATTCAAGAAAATGTAGATAGCTTTGAACGTCGTACACCTGTACCAGTTCCTCAAACACCAGTTAAATCTAAACCGCGTGATGAGGATCGTATGATTAATAAAATGAAAAAAGTTATCCGCTACTTATGGGATTAGGCGCATACAAGAAAATTGAGGTTCTAGGGGGATTTTGATATGTTAGAATTTGATACTACTCAAGATCAATTAGCAAATATAAGAGTTATCGGTGTAGGTGGCGGCGGGAACAATGCAGTAAATCGTATGATTGAGCACGGTGTACAAGGAGTAGATTTTATCGCCGTTAATACAGATTCCCAAGCTTTAAATCTATCAAAAGCCGAAACGAAAATGCAAATTGGTGGTAAGCTAACTCGAGGGTTAGGAGCAGGGGCAAATCCTGAAGTAGGAAAAAAAGCTGCTGAAGAGACCAAAGAACAGATTCAAGAAGCATTGCGCGGAGCAGATATGGTTTTTGTGACGGCAGGTATGGGCGGAGGAACCGGTACTGGCGCAGCTCCTGTTATCGCTCAAGTTGCAAAAGAATTAGGAGCTTTAACGGTAGGGGTTGTAACACGTCCTTTTACATTTGAAGGTCGTAAACGCGCCACACAAGCACAGTCAGGAATTGCTGCTTTAAAAGAAAATGTAGATACACTCATCATTATTCCAAATGACCGCTTATTAGAAATTGTAGATAAAAATACACCTATGCTAGAAGCATTCCGTGAAGCGGATAACGTATTGCGTCAAGGTGTGCAAGGTATATCTGATTTAATCGCAGTTCCTGGACTTATTAACCTGGATTTTGCAGATGTTAAAACAATTATGTCAAACAAAGGTTCAGCATTAATGGGAATTGGAATTGGAACAGGGGAGAACCGCGCAGCAGAAGCTGCAAAGCGTGCTATTTCTAGTCCGTTACTCGAAACATCAATTGATGGTGCTCAGGGTGTTCTTATGAACATTACAGGTGGAACGAACCTAAGCTTGTACGAGGTACAGGAAGCAGCAGATATTGTAGCTTCTGCCTCAGATCCGGAAGTAAATATGATTTTCGGTTCTGTTATTAATGAAAATTTGAAGGACGAAATTATCGTAACTGTAATTGCAACAGGATTTGATGACAACATTGCTGTCCAGCTTCCTAAACCTATGGCAAGACCAAGTACTCCAGCCGCGCCGCAAGCAACGCCGCAAGCAAAAACACGAGAAGTAAGCCGGGAAGAGTCTGCCGAGCGGAGCCCTCAACCTCAAGTAGAAGATATTGATATTCCTGCATTTTTACGTAATCGTCGCAGACGATAATGTAAGCAAAAAAAGCTGACATCTGTCAGCTTTTTTTTGCTTACAAGTATTTTACTCTAGCCTCATTGGCTAGTCTGCGTCACTTTACCTAACTGACAGGATGTGGCTAGAAGTAGCAAAATAACAAATAAAATCACAACAAGAATTGACAGACTTTCACAGTGTAAATGCAGTATACTAATTTTATCCTATTAAACTAGGCAGTTTGAACTTAAATCAAGACGTAAGAGGTGAGCATTTGGTTGTTTACGCGGATATTGTTTTGCTTCTAAATCTGTGCATTGACTACCTGCTTTTGCTTCTCACTGCGGTTATTCTAAAGAAAAAAGTAAAAAAACGGAGACTTCTTTGTGGATCACTCCTTGGATCCATCCTCGTTCTATTTGCTCTAACGCCTGTAGCATTTCTATTTGCTCATCCTATAAGTAAGCTTCTTTTTTCCATTCTAATTGTATATGCGACATTTGGTTTTACACGTATTCGCACTTTTTTTACGACATTGTGTATGTTTTATTTCGTTACCTTTATGGTAGGCGGAGGATTAATTGGACTACATTTCTTTATACAGGATAGCGTTTTACAAAGTGTAATTTCTAAACAAACATCTTTTGGTGATCCGATTAGCTGGCTATTTGTCTTAATTGGCTTTCCCGTTATTTATTACTTTTCAAAAAAAAGAATTGCAGATATTGAATTGACAAATATACGCTATGATCAAATTGTTGCTGTAGAAGTTACCATAAACGGGATTCAGCTACATTTAAAGGGATTGATTGATAATGGAAATCAATTATACGATCCTATTTCAAGGACACCAGTCATGATTGTAGAGGCACAAACAGCAAGAAGTCTTTTTCCGGAGTGGCTCCTAGAACAGTCAAAACAAGTTACAGAGCTTTTCTTTGATCATGAAGAACACGAAGATTGGATGAAGCGTGTTCGGATCATTCCTTACCGAGGTATTGGACAGAAGGATCAGTTACTAGTAGCAGTTAAGCCCGATACAGTTCGAGTTTGCAAAGATGGAGAGATGGTTTCGGTTACAAACGTTTTCGTAGGTATTAATCATACAAAGTTGTCTTCTGACAATGAGTACACATGTATTCTACATCCGAAAATGCTACTGTCGACAACTGCATAACTAGATAGTTAGGGGGAAACCATATGGGAAAACGAAAACTGAAACTTATGTATCTACTGTATAAAATATTACGTAAGCTTGGAATTAAGACCGATGAAATCTTCTATATTGGCGGAAGTGAAGCGCTTCCACCCCCTTTAACAAAGGAAGAAGAAGAAGTATTATTGCAAAAGCTTCCAACTGGTGACGAAACGGCACGTGCTCTTCTCATTGAGAGAAATTTACGCCTTGTCGTCTACATTGCTAGGAAGTTTGAAAACACAGGAATAAACATTGAAGATTTAATAAGTATAGGAACAATTGGCCTTATTAAAGCTGTAAATACATTTAATCCGGAGAAGAAAATTAAATTAGCAACTTATGCTTCTCGTTGTATTGAAAATGAGATATTAATGCATCTTCGCCGAAATAACAAAAATCGTTCTGAAGTGTCTTTTGATGAACCATTAAATATTGACTGGGACGGAAACGAACTTTTGTTATCAGACGTGCTTGGTACAGAGGACGATATTATCACAAAGGATTTGGAGGCAAATGTAAATCGTCATCTATTATTAAAGGCTCTTCACCAACTTAATGAGAGGGAAAAACAAATTATGGAGCTTCGATTCGGGTTAGATGGTGGAGAAGAAAAAACACAGAAAGATGTAGCTGACATGCTAGGAATATCGCAGTCTTATATTTCGCGTTTGGAGAAGCGAATCATTAAACGATTACGAAAAGAATTTAATAAAATGGTCTAATTATACTCGTGCATAAAATTCCCTTCAAAGGAGATACTTTACTCTGTACAGCAACTCCCAGTAGGAGGGAATACATTGACACGAAACAAGGTAGAAATTTGCGGCGTAGACACATCGAAACTTCCAGTGCTCAAAAACGATGAGATGCGCAGATTATTCCAGGAAATGCAATCGGGAGAAACGACCGCGAGAGAAAAACTCGTTAACGGAAATTTACGTCTTGTACTAAGCGTCATCCAACGATTTAACAACAGGGGAGAATTTGTTGACGATTTGTTTCAAGTTGGCTGTATCGGCCTTATGAAATCCATTGATAACTTTGACTTAGGTCAAAATGTTAAATTTTCCACATATGCTGTACCGATGATTATTGGGGAGATACGAAGATATTTACGGGATAATAATCCGATTCGTGTTTCTCGTTCCTTACGTGATATCGCTTATAAAGCACTACAAGTGCGGGAAAGGCTTATTTCTAAACATTCTAAAGAGCCTACCGCAATGGATATTGCAAAGGTACTTGGCGTTACGCATGAAGAAGTTGTTTTTGCTTTGGATGCTATTCAAGATCCTGTATCGTTGTTTGAGCCGATTTATAATGATGGGGGAGATCCGATTTTTGTTATGGACCAGCTCAGTGATGATAAACAAAAGGATGAGCAGTGGGTGGAAGAGCTTGCGTTAAAAGAGGGAATGAAACGTTTAAACGAACGTGAAAAGATGATTATTCGAAAACGATTTTTTCAAGGGAAAACGCAAATGGAGGTTGCTGAAGAAATCGGTATTTCTCAAGCGCAAGTTTCTCGTCTTGAAAAATCAGCAATTAAACAAATGAATAAATCCATTCAATAAAGAGTAATAAGGTTATATTACGTCACCAATTTATAAAGGAAAACCGGCTTTATATCTAATCGGTTTCAGGGATAGACCGTTAATGAGTACATTGGCTCATTAACGGTTTTTCTTTTTCATATGGCATGAACTTGTATCATATACTAATTACAAAGGAGAGGATGCTCATGATTCGAATTTCAGAATTTCAATCGAAAGATGTAGTAAATGTCTTTGATGGAAAAAAACTTGGAAACATTGGGGATATTGATATTGACGTTATTACTGGGAAAATTCAAGCAATCATTATTGGTAAGCAAGGGAAAATGCTAGGACTATTGAGAAAAGAGGATGAAATTACAATTCCGTGGCGTCAAATTGTGAAAATTGGAGAAGATGTGATTCTTGTTCGTATGCAGATAAGTGAAACGACTATAAATCCGGCTGTACCTACGACATTTTCCTGAAAAATATTGCAAATTCCTCTTTATTTTATATTGTCATTATGGAAAAATAAAAGTATGGTAAAATAGACAACAAACACCATGCTTTTTTATGCTGAAATAAGGAGCCGTTGCATTATGTATGAACCATTTCAAAATAAGGACGGCATTTTGTTCATTGAAAATTGGGCCGGAGTCACAGCAGGCTTCACTACACGTGAAGGTGGAGTGAGCGAATATCCTTATCATTCTTTAAATGTTGGATTGCACGTGCAGGATCGTCCAGAAGTTGTTCAGGAAAATCGTCGAATCCTTTCAGAAAAACTTACTTTTCCTTTAGAATCATGGATTTGCTCAGTGCAGGTTCATGATAATCATGTACAAAGAGTAGAAAATGAAGACAAAGGTAAAGGTGTGTTTCAATTTGAAGATGGCATTCCTGACACAGATGGAATTTATACAACGCAGGAAAACATGTTGTTAACATCCTGTTATGCAGACTGTGTTCCCCTATATTTCTATGCACCATCCCATCATCTCATTGGACTAGCCCATGCTGGTTGGAAAGGTACTGCAAAGGGAATAGCACTGGAGATGATTCGAAAATGGTCAGAGGATGAACAAGTTCCTCTTACTAACATTCACGTTGCTATAGGACCATCTATAGGAGATTGTTGCTATGTTGTCGATGACCGAGTATTAGATGCTATTCAAAAAACAATGCGGAATCCTGTACCGCATAAAGTTGTATCAGCTGGACAGTATGCTATCAATTTAAAGGAAATAAATCGTCAGTTAGTACTGCAAGCGGGTATACCCGATCAAAACATAGCTGTTTCCTCTTTTTGTACGAGCTGTGAAAAAGATTTGTTTTTTTCACATAGACGTGATGGTGGGAAAACAGGACGCATGATGAGTTTTATCGGTTTTAAGGAGGGGTATGACCGTTGACAGTATTAAATCATTTAGAACATGTGACACATGAAATTGAACAGGCGTGCAAAAAAGTAAATCGCTTACCTAGTGAGGTTACAATTGTAGCGGTAACAAAAACGGTAGGGGATGAAAAAACACAGGAAGTACTCCACGCAGGATTAACACATTTAGCGGAAAACCGTGTAGAAGGTTTTTTGCATAAACATGAAGTTTTTGGTCACGAAGCGAGTTGGCATTATATTGGATCGGTTCAAACAAGAAAAGTAAAAGAGATTATAAATAAGATTGATTATTTACATTCGCTTGATCGTATTTCGCTGGCAGAAGAAATTCAAAAGCGAGCTGAGAAAACCATTCGTTGTTTCGTGCAGGTGAAAACCTCATCAGAAGAGTCTAAGCATGGCTTAAATCCACAAGAAGCAATTTTATTTGTGAAGGAATTGGAAGCCTATGATAAAATTAATGTTATCGGACTTATGACAATGGCACCTTATACGAATAATGAGGATGAGATTCGTTCATGTTTCCATGCTTTAAAGAGTATTCAATCCGAAATACATGCGTTGCACCTGCCATATGCTCCTTGTACAGAATTATCGATGGGTATGTCCAACGACTACACGATTGCTATTGAAGAAGGAGCAACTTTTATACGGTTAGGAACGATATTGGTCGCTTGAGATCGTTGAGGAGGGAAATACATGAGTTGGTCAAAGGTGAAAGATTTTTTCTTTGACACAAATGAGGAGCTAGAGGAGCACAAGCAGTTCGAAATGGAGAGACAGCAACCAGTGGATGACGAGCTACCTATTCAAAAAAATGTGCAAAAACAAAATGTAGTAAGTATTGATAAAGGAAAGAATTCTTCGAAAGTTGTTTTACTTGAACCACGAACGTATTCGGAAGCACAAGGCATTGCAGACCAGTTAAAAAGCAAACGTGCTGTTGTTATTAACCTGCAACGGATGGCCAATGATCAGGCGCTACGAATCGTAGATTTTTTAAGCGGTACAGTGTATGCAATTGGCGGGGATATTCAAAAGCTTGGTGTAAAAACGTTTATTTGTACTCCTGAAAATGTTGATATTGTGGGAGCAATTACCGAGTTATTAGGAGAAGAAGAAAATTCAAATATAAAGAGGTGGTAAACCTTCATGTATATCATTCGCGACGTAATAATGACCCTCTTTAGCGTTTATTACTATGCATTAATTGTTTATATTTTTCTATCTTGGTTACCGAGTGCTAGAGAATCTGCCTTCGGTGTTTTCCTGGCCCGCATTTGTGAACCATTTTTAGAGCCGTTTCGCCGCATTATACCAGCAATCGGAATGATTGATATTTCACCTATCGTAGCTATTATCGTACTTCGTTTTGCTCAGTCTGGGTTAGATCGAATCTTAACAATTTTTTTAGGGTGATTGACAGATGAGCATTTACGAACACTTCCGTCCAGAAGAAGCTATCTTTGTTGATAAGGTACTGGAATGGAAGGAAGCGGCTGAATTCTATCAAAAATCAAAGTTGACAGATTTCCTAGATCCAAGAGAGCAAAGCATTATAAGCACTATTGTAGGTAGTAATGCCGACGTAATCGTGTATTCTTATGGAGGTTCTCGATTTGCGGAGCGAAAACGAGCTATTATTTGTCCTTCTTATATAACACCTGAGGAAAATGACTTTTCTCTACAGGCTTTATCGATTCATTATGCTTCTAAGTTTTATACGATAGAGCATAGACAAGTGTTAGGGACTCTTATGTCACTTGGACTAAAACGTGAGAAATTTGGGGATATACTATTGCAGGATGATACGATTCAGCTTGTAGTTGAGGAAGAAGTTGCTTCCTATCTCCAAACTAATTTACAGACAATTGGTAAAGCATCGGTAACAGTATATACGATTCCTCTTAGTGATTTGATTTTGAGTAAGGAAGAGTGGATAGAGAAGGTAGGAACTGTTTCGTCATTACGTCTAGATGCGCTAGCTTCTGAAATGTTTCACGTATCTAGACAAAAGTTGCAGTTACTCATTAAAAGTGGACTTGTAAAAGTAAATTGGAAAGTGGTTGAGCATTCTTCTTTTGAGTGCCGTGAAGGAGATGTTATATCGGCCCGAGGTTATGGTAGAAGTAAATTAATAGAAATAAACGGTAAATCAAAACGAGACAAATGGAAAATTGTTTTTGGCTTGCAAAATTAATACGCTTTTGGAGGAAATTGTTCTAATCATGTCGAACAATCCTTTAAAGTGCAATTCTATATAACTACGTGGAGGTGGCGTTCGTGCCCTTAACACCATTGGATATTCATAATAAAGAATTTAACCGTGGCTTTCGTGGATACGACGAAGATCAAGTAAATGAGTTTCTTGATCAAGTAATTAAAGATTATGAGCTCATTATTCGTGAGAAGAAAAAGTTAGAGGATCAAGTCGAAGAATTGCAGCAGAAGCTCGGTCATTTTTCTAGTATTGAAGACACTTTAAATAAATCAATTATCATTGCACAAGAAGCTGCTGAAGATGTGAAGAGAAATGCTCAAAAAGAGGCAAAACTCATTATTCGTGAAGCTGAAAAAAATGCAGATCGGATTATAAATGAAGCGCTAGTGAAATCGCGTAAGGTAACATTTGATATTGATGAATTAAAGAAACAATCCAAGGTATTCCGTACAAGATTCCGCATGCTATTAGAAGCGCAATTAGATATGTTAAATAATGACGACTGGGATACTCTACTGGAATTAGAACAAGAAGCAGGCTTTGTTAAGCAAGGCGATTCAATGTAATCTTGACGTTTTGCTCATAATTACATATAATTCTATAACAAATACTTTCGATAAAAACGATGATAGGGACGAGTACTTCTTTTTCTGTATACAGCGAATCGAGGTTGGTGGAAGCTCGAGATACCGAAAAAGAAGGAATATCACCCTGGAGTTCCAGGCTGAATTAAGTAAGCTTTGGCGTATATTCACGTTACGAATATTGAGTGGACTGGTTTAGTCTACAAGGGTGGTACCGCGGGAGACCTTCTCGTCCCTTTTTGGGATGCGTTGGTCTTTTTTTGTTTTTGTCAAAATTATCAAGGAGGAATGAAACAAATGGAATACAAAGATACACTATTAATGCCGAAAACTGATTTCCCAATGCGTGGTAATTTACCAAAGCGTGAACCAGCAATGCAAGAGCAGTGGGCTGAAGTAAATATGTATAAAAAGGTGCAAGAGCATACGAAAGGAAGACCCCTATTCGTGTTGCATGATGGACCTCCCTATGCAAATGGTGATATTCATATGGGGCATGCTTTAAATAAGGTATTAAAAGATTTTATCGTACGTTATAAATCCATGAGTGGCTATTGCGCACCGTATGTACCAGGCTGGGATACCCATGGATTACCGATCGAACAAGCGCTTACAAATAAAGGGGTAAAGCGGAAGGAAATGTCTGTTGCAGAATTTCGTAAACTTTGCGCGGAATATGCATATGAACAAGTTGATCGACAACGTGAGCAGTTTATGCGACTTGGCGTTCGAGGCGATTGGCATAACCCTTATATCACATTAAAGCCTGAATATGAGGCACAACAAATTCTTGTGTTTGGTGAAATGGCAAAGCATGGCTATATTTACAAAGGGCTAAAACCAGTTTATTGGTCTCCTACAAGTGAATCTGCCCTTGCTGAAGCTGAAATCGAATACAAAGACAAAAAGTCAGCTTCTATTTATGTTGCTTTTCATGTGAAGGATGGGAAAGGCGTGTTAGATGGGGATGAGCAATTCATCATTTGGACGACAACGCCATGGACAATGCCTGCTAATCTTGGTATTTCAGTACATCCTGATTTAGAGTATAGCGTTGTAAAAGTAAACGATGCAAAATTTATTGTGGCATCAGCACTTTTAGAAGAAGTAACGAAAACTCTTGAATGGGAAGAAACAGAAATTGTAAAAACGGTAAAAGGGTCTGAGCTCGAATATGTCGTTGCAAAGCATCCTTTCTACGACCGAGATTCACTTGTTATGGTTGGAGAGCATGTAACAACAGATGCTGGTACGGGCTGCGTTCATACAGCACCTGGACACGGGGAAGATGACTTTATTGTCGGCCAAAAATACGGTTTAGACGTATTATGTCCTGTTGACGATAAAGGGTATTTAACAGCAGAAGCGCCGGGATTTGAAGGCTTGTTTTATGATAAAGCAAATAAAGTTATTACCGAAAAATTAGAAGAAGTTGGGGCGTTATTAAAGCTACAATTCTTTACACATTCATATCCGCATGATTGGAGAACGAAAAAACCAATTATTTTCCGTGCGACAGCACAGTGGTTTGCATCTATTGCTGCATTCCGTGAAGAATTATTGCAGGCGGTTCAAGAAACGAAATGGGTACCAGCATGGGGCGAAACAAGATTATTCAATATGGTACGTGATCGTGGTGATTGGTGTATTTCTCGTCAACGTGCTTGGGGTGTTCCGATTCCAGTTTTTTATGCTGAAAATGGAGATCCAATTATTACGGGTGAAACAATCACTCACGTATCTAATTTATTCCGTGAACATGGGTCGAATGTATGGTTCGAACGTGAAACAAAGGATTTACTTCCAGAAGGATTTACGCACCCATCTAGTCCAAATGGTATTTTCAGAAAAGAAACAGACATTATGGATGTTTGGTTTGATTCTGGTTCTTCTCATCAAGCTGTTTTAGTAGAGCGCGAGGATTTACAACGTCCAGCGGATTTGTATTTGGAAGGTTCCGACCAATATCGTGGCTGGTTCAACTCTTCGTTATCAACAGCTGTAGCTGTAACTGGTAAGGCGCCGTATAAGGGAGTACTGAGCCATGGCTTTGTGTTAGACGGCGAAGGACGTAAGATGAGTAAATCACTTGGTAACATCGTAGCTCCTAAAAAAATTATGGATCAACTAGGTGCCGATATTTTACGCCTATGGGTTGCTTCGGTTGATTATCAAGCTGATGTCCGTATTTCAGATGATATTCTAAAGCAAGTTGCGGAAGTATATCGTAAAATTAGAAATACATTCCGTTTCTTATTAGGTAATTTGTTTGATTTTGATCCAGCAGCAAATGAAGTTCCAACCGAGCAACTACGCGAGGTAGATCGTTATATGCTTGCTAAACTAAATGTATTGATTGAGAAAACAAAGGAAGCATATGAAACGTATGAATTTGCAGAAATTTTCCATTCTGTGCACAATTTCTGTACGATTGATTTAAGCTCGTTCTATTTAGATTTTGCAAAAGATATTTTGTATATTGAAGCAGCAGATCATTCAGATCGTCGTGCTATTCAAACGGTATTATATAAAGTCCTTATTGCGCTTACGAAGCTTACGAGTCCAATTTTATCGCATACTGCTGATGAAGTGTGGGCGTATGTACCAGGCGTTACAGAAGAAAGTGTACAGCTTACTGACATGCCTGAAACATTGAAATTAGAAGACAGTGAAGCACTTATGGAAAAATGGGATGCATTTATGCTGTTGCGTAACGATGTATTAAAAGCACTTGAAACAGCACGTAATGAAAAAGTAATTGGTAAATCATTAAATGCTAGCATTACCTTGTACCCAACAAAGGATATGCAAGTGTTGTTATCGTCCATTACAGAAGATTTGAAGCAACTATTTATCGTTTCTGAATTTAGTGTCGCAGGCTTAATTGACGAGGCTCCGTCACATGCACAAAGATTCGAACGTACAGCTGTACTTGTGAAACAAGCAGAAGGCGAAACGTGTGAACGCTGCTGGATTGTGAGCCCAACTGTTGGACATAATCATGAGCATCCAACACTATGTGATC
The DNA here is from genome assembly GCF_056992975.1 of Ectobacillus sp. NCBI lineage: Bacteria > Bacillati > Bacillota > Bacilli > Caryophanales > Bacillaceae > Ectobacillus > Ectobacillus sp. Next base: position 20,070 of record NZ_JBXKMX010000207.1, read on the forward strand.
GATGCGCAACTGTTGTGAATGAGAATTATGTGAAATAAAGTAATACATGACTTGTTAAAGTCAAATAAAAGAAGCTGCCAACAGGCAGCTTCTTTTATTTCCTTTTGAAATTCCCTCAAAAGGAAAAAAGTGTGGCTCGTATTCCTATTGTTTTCGGAGATACTAACGTTACACTCGAGAGTTGATGGAGGGAGTGCAGCGTATATGTACCACGATCTGAAACGTGAACTTGAATACATGAAACATGAGCTTAAAGCTAGGTTAGCGTGTGAAAATCAATCGGTATATCGCTATGAATGGGGAGAAGAGTTTGCGAATGTAAACAGCGAGGAAGCACGTAAGAAAAAAATTGTGATTCACAATGTGCAGGCAGATTTAGTGGATATTGAGCGTGCTCTCTTTAAACTGGATATCGGTATGTATGGCATTTGTGAAGAAACAGGAGAAAGACTGACACTTGAACAGCTTCGTATTCTACCTACGGCACGTTGCATGCAAGATTTTTCATATGAAGTATTACGAACATAAATTTTTTCAATATCTGTTTTTCTAAGAAGTGAAACG
>NZ_JBXKMX010000208.1:0-6309 GCF_056992975.1 Ectobacillus sp.
AGCCCCTTATTAATAGCATGAGATTGCCCTCGATCTTTTTCCGATACCCAGCGAAAACGCTCTCCTAAATAATCATATGACTGTAAAATTTCTACAGTTCGGTCTGTAGAACCCCCGTCAATCACTACATGCTCCAAATTAGAATAGCTCTGGGAAATTATGCTTTCAATTGTCTCTTGAATAAACTTATCTTGTTGATAGGAGGGTGTAATAATACTGACAAGCGTCTGGTCCATACATATACCCCCTCATCTGTATGTTTATATTACATTCTTAACAGGAATATTTAAAAAAGTGTAATTGTCCCTTCTAGCCAAGTTTTAAGTCGAAAGACTGCTAAAGAAACATTAGAGTAACTGTTACCAATAAACTGATCACATTCCAGTGCAAGATAAGTGTCTTTAATAATATCAATTCCCTTTTTCCTTTTGTTATAATGAGGTAAACCACTATGCACCGGAATATTATCATTAGATGTTCGCATGCATTCAGTATAAATTAACTTATTACCATATAACCCTTTATATCTTGACAAAATGCTCTCACAATCCGTTAGTAAAAAAATAGAAGCTGTCGGATTATTTTTTAGATAATTATTAATTATTTGTGGATATAAGTTATTAAGATCATCTAACTGTGAGCACTCAAGAATTTTGTCGCTACCACGAATATGCGCCCCTATAACAGGGTGTTTATTTTTCATATTCTTAAGATAAAAATCTTCGATTTCGCCAGATAGATAAGGTTGCAATTTGAAGTATTTTCGATAAAGATAGCTGTATATATCGTTGACACCTAAACCATAGGCCGGGTGACCTTTTTTAATCCATTTTGTAAGGTAATTTACATAAATGTGTACGTTACTTACCACTACATTTTCAGATCTACTAAAAACATTTGCTATAGCGGCATTTTCTAAATCTGCTAAATCTTTTGTACCTGGCAAGCGTAAATTACCACCATTCCATTTCGTTGGATAGTAAGTATAGTTTTCGTTTACGAGATGATCAACGGAATAATTTGACACAGGTAAAAAATACATGGTAAATGCGTCTTTTTCCAAGGGTTCCTCAGAAGCATATAAAGAATCAGCCCCCCAATAAACAACAGGAATACGGTCTGTGAGTTCAGCAATCAAGAGTTGGCCAGCGACGTGCTGCACGTCTGACCAGAAGCCACTTCCCCAAGCTTTGATTAGCAAAAAACGATTACTTTTGTTCACGAAATTTCTTCCTTTTATTTAATTATTATGTTACTCAACTTTCTCACCTTAAAATCACTTCAGTGATTTGGTGAATGCGCTGAGTACATTATGTCAAATTTCATAATTAATAAGCTTAATAGTCTCTTCCGGCCAAACTTTAAGACCCTGTATTGCCATAGAAACATTAGAATAACTGGCACCAATAAAATGATCACATTTCGTGGCAAGATAAGAGTCTTTAATGACATCAATACCTTTCTGTTTTTTGTCATGATAAGGTAAACCCGCATGTACAGAAACATTATCGTTTTGTGTTCGTATGCAGTTAGTATAAATTAATTTATCACCATATAGCTGTTGATATTTTTTCAAAATACTCTCAGAATCTGTTAGCAGAAAAATAGAGGCTGTCGGGTTATTTTTTAGATGGTTATCAATTTCTGCAGGATATGAGTTATTAAGCTGATATAAATGCGGAAATTCATTAATTTTGTCACTGCCACGAATATGCACGCCTAAAATAGGGTGTTTATTTTTCATATTCTTAAGATAAAAATCTTCGATTTCATTAGATAGGTAAGGTTGTAGTTTGAGATATTTTTTGTAAAGATAGCCGTATACATCCCAAACCCCTAAACCGTATGCTGGGTGATCTTCTTTAATCCATTTTATTAAGTGATGTACAAAAATGTGTACGTTACTTACCACTACATTTTCAGACCTACTAAAAACATTTGCTATAGCAACATCTTCTAAATCTGCTAAATCTTTTGTACCTGGCAAGCGTAAATTACTACGATTCCATCTCGATGGATAGAAAGTATAATTTTCATTTGCAAGATGATCAACAGTATAATTTGACACAGGCAAAAAATACATGGTAAATGCGTCTTTAATCAATGGTCTCTCAGAAGCATATAAAGAATCGGCTCCCCAATAAATAACCGGAATACGGTCTGTTAGTTCAGCGATCAAAAGTTGGCCGACGACATGCGCCGTATCTGACCAAAAACCATTCCCCCAAGCTTTGATTAGTAAAAAACGATCCCTTTGAGGCATAGAGCTACCTCCCCTTTCTTAGATAATTGTTCCCAGTATATCAAGAGTTTATTAGTGAGAGTTTTGCTTCTAAACTAAGAGCTGGAAACTTACGCTCTATCAAGAAATATATATTTACTATCTTTAAATTCTTCTATTCTGGCATCTTTGAATATTAGTATGGTTTATATGAGCAATCTTTACTTTTCTTCGAGCATACCAGACTGTTGAACTCGTTCCAGGTCAGCGTCCACCATCATTTGGATCAATTGTTCTAAACTAGTCTTAGTCTTCCAACCTAATTTGCTATTGGCCTTGGCCGGATTTCCAAGAAGTAAATCCACTTCTGCAGGACGGTAGAGTTGTGGATCGATAACAACATGATCTTGATAATTTAATCCCACATAATTAAAGGCGATTTTACACATTTCTTCAACTGTTGCTGTTCTTCCGGTTGAAATTACATAATCATCAGGTGATGAATGTTGGAGCATTAACCACATCGCTTCTACATAATCCCCTGCATACCCCCAATCCCGTTTTGCATGGATATTTCCTAAACGAAGTTCTTTCTGCTGTCCGGCAACAATACGAGCTACAGCGTCAGTGACTTTTCGCGTGACAAACTCAATTCCTCTAAGCGGTGATTCGTGATTGAACAGAATTCCATTACAGGTAAACATATTAAAACTCTCTCTGTAATTTTTCGTCATCCAGTAACCGAAAACCTTAGATACGCCATAAGGACTTCTCGGATGAAAACGGGTTTCTTCTGTTTGTTTAGGATCCTCTATCATGCCACCGAACATTTCACTTGAAGAAGCTTGATACATTTTAATTCCAGGATCAACCTCTCGAATTGCCTCCAACATGTACAGAACACCCATACCAGTGACCTGTGCAGTCAGAATTGGTTGCTTCCACGAAGAGGCAACAAAACTTTGTGCTGCCAAGTGATACACTTCGTCAGGTTTTGTCAATTTTAAAGCTCTTACGAGTGATGAGGGATCGGTTACATCACCTTCCATGTATTCCACTTCATCGGCTATTTTCAAGTAAGTTAATCTCCAAGGTGCGTTGGTGCTACGGCGTGGAAATAAACCAACTACTCGATAGCCTTTATCCAGAAGGAATTTTGCTAAATAGGCACCATCTTGCCCTGTAATACCGGTAATGAGAGCTGTTTTCATACGAATGTATCTCCTCCTATTAAATCTTCAAGAACATTACACACTCTTCAAATTCTTAAAATTCAGAAAATTAAATTGATCAATGTCTGTTTCTGATACATACTGCATGGTATTCTTATACATCTCTTTAACACCAAAAATTATTCCCGTGTTTCAATAAGTAAAAGCTAATTCGCGACGTAAATCTAGGAGGGCATCAAAGTTTACTCGATTCCATAAATAGAACTTCAGTTTATGAATGGAGCCTACCCGTTTCACTTCAATAGGAATAGTTGTAGTCCACTATTTAAAAGACCTTATTTCCGAATAGCAGTTCTTTATCATGGACCAGATTTTCTCCTGAAAGTCCTTTTTTTCTTGATTCATGTTGTAGACAATATAAGCCAGATGCTCAATCGCAGATATATAGTTTTTTTGTTCGATATAAACAGTTGCTGCATTATACCTTGCTAGAAGGGATGAGGGATATGTGGATAAAATATTCAGATATATGTCTAATGCATTCTCGATAAGATTTTCAGTATACAGTTCATTTCCATGTTCCAACTCCATTTTAGTGATATCCTCATCAGATAGTTTCGGATTCTGTTCCTTCTGAGCTAACTGGTTTATTCTGTCAGAAATGGACTGTGCACTTTTTTTCCAGGTAAACGAGGATAAAATTTGATGGCTTGCCTTCTGTCCTTTCTCCTTAACCAATGCACGATTCTCGTAAACAAACCGCATTACCTGCTGCAAGTCACTCCTGTTAATCGACAGCCACCATGGATAATCTACCGTATCGAGATTACTTACTTTTTTCTCTGATAAAGAAACCTCCTTTGATGAAACGAAGAATGCTGTCTCTTCGCTACAAAAATCCAGGCATGATCCTTTATCTGGTACAATGACCGGAGTACCGCAGGCCATCGCTTCTGCAATGGGCAAACCGAATCCTTCTCCCCTGTATGGATGAACCAAACAATCGCACGCTTTATACAATCCTGCCAGCTCTGCAGCCGTAAATTCCTTATCCATGTATACAATACGCGGATTGCTTGGATTAGATATTGCTTCAAAAATCATTTTCTCAAATGTTATTCCTTTATAAAAAGACTGAGTCCCGCTATCTTTAATGAATAAACAAACATCATCATCCGCAGTAAATTCATTAAGATAAGCCTCAATCAAAATATCGATTCCTTTACGTCCAATTGTTCCTCCAACGAAGAGGAACCGAAAGGAGGTAGTTTCTAGATTTAGAGGTTCAACACCATCATGAAATACGTTTTCGTTTACACCAAGAGGAATCACATGAATTTTATCTTCAGGAATGCCGCAGCGTGTGTAGCTTTCCTTGTTATATAAACTGTAAACCCAGATTTCATCTACCCAATATTTCATAGGTATATACCATTCTCTGGGAATTGCACCATATTCCCATGGCTGCATACAAATCCAATACCTGCTTTTTGGCGTCGTCCAATCGGGGGGCCACTGATGAACAATTGTAAAATCCGCTTCAGAAAAATATAGGAATCTCCCCTTTTCTGCTACTGTAAGAGATCGACAAAGAGGAATTTCCTGCTCAGGTATCTTTATTCTAAGAGCAATTTGAGTATCTTGCTGAAGATTTCTGCAAATACACCGGTTTACGATTGCAAGACTATAATCGGCAAACTGAGAACCGACCCAGTTTATCTTGAGTGTTCCTATTTTCAACACTCTCCTCCCCGATTCTGATTATGTCATTTCTTCATCACCTTTTTATTATATTGACCACGACTGAATAAGTTTCCAAAAATGCACTTTTACCTAGTTAAAATCATATGATGGAAACTGATGATTTAATCTAATGTTATAAGGGAGGAAAGGAAGGATGAATTTACGCCGCCTGTCGTTGTGTATGATTGTAAAAGATGAAGAGGATCATATTGGCAATTGCTTGAAGAGTGTAAAGGGTGTTGTGGACGAAATGATTATTGTAGATACAGGGTCTTCAGACCGAACCGTTGAAATCTGTAAATCATTCGGAGCTCAGGTGTTCGACTTTCCCTGGAATGGGAGCTTTTCGGCTGCCCGTAACTATGGATTGGATCGTGCAACAGGAGATTGGATATTATGGTTGGATGCAGACGAAGAGTTAGACTCTTCTGATGTCTATAAATTGCGTGATATCCTCTACTGTGATGACTATCTCCTGTCCATTCATTTAATTAATTATTATGGTGAACTTCCAGATCCAAATAAAACATTTAATATGGCTCATACTCGTCTTATCCGAAATCATAAAGGATTTAAATTTATAAATAATATCCATGAAACGCTTAACGTGAATGAAGTTCTAACAGCATCGGACAATAGTCAACCCATCAAAACTGTTCCAATTAAAGTATATCATTACGGATATTTGGATGCTGCGAATGAAAATAAAAAGAAATTTGAACGTAATCTTGGAATGTTAAAAGATGAACTCAAACAAAAAGACCACAGTCCTTGGATAGATTATCATGTTGCTAGTGAATATTACCGTGTAAACCAATATGCCCAGGCATTCGATCATGTCAATCGTTCCATTATTGGTTTCCTGCAGCAGCTAAAAACACCACCTTCCTTGCTGTACAGACTAAAGTATTCGATATTAATCGGTTCAGGGAGCATTGACGGTGCATGGCCCGGAATTGAAAGAGCGATTTCCCTCTATCCAGATTATGTGGATTTACACTTTTATAAAGGCTTGATCCTATACATTAAAGAATCGTATACAGAAGCATTGAAGACATTTGAACACTGCCTTGAAATGGGAGAAGAGAATTTACATCATCTTACCTTAAAGGGATTAGGCAGCTTTCAAGCTTTGTATTATAAAGGATGTTGTCTTGAAAAGCTCGGACAAAT
>NZ_JBXKMX010000209.1:0-1881 GCF_056992975.1 Ectobacillus sp.
TGTGCTAGAAATTGAATTGCCTTAAACACAAAGACTACCAAATCCCACAAATGGTATGGTAGTCTTTGTATCTTTTATTATCCTCTAAATGTTATTTGCTCGGATAGAACGACATGACTGTTGTTAGGATAAGGAATCACTCGCTTGTTTATAAATCCCCCACTTATCAAATGAATCCAAATTATTATGTTGATGATATGCTCATACTACCCAAGTATAATGTTCTTCCAGTAGAAAAAAGTAAATAATCCCCTTATTCTCATTACACATTCATTTTCCCAAAAATGATTACGTAAGATTTTCTCACAAACTGGTAAGCTATTTCCGAATTTCCGTGTAATCTATTTATATAGCAGTCTTTTTTAAAATCACGAATAGAAAGGAGATGGGTATTTTCATGGTGACATTACGAAACATAGCCAGCCTTCCTTCGTTACAAGCTATTTCAGTCGTTGCAGGAGAATCCGGATTAGAACGATTTGTTACAGGGGTAAATGTTACAGAAAGTGTGGATCTTGCAGAATTTATCAGGCCGCATGAACTTATTGTTACCACGGGTATTAATATGAATCATAACGCAGAAGAACTGATTGAAATGGTGAAATCAGCCTTTTACTGTAAAGCTGCAGGCATTGTATTAAATACAGGTCCTTATATTCCCAGCATTTCCTCAAATATATTGCATTTTGCAAATGAACATCAGTTTCCTGTATTTGAAATGCCATGGAGATATCGTATAGCTGATTTTATTAAAATTACCGTTTCCTTTTTAACTTCCGCACAGAATCTAAAGGACGACAAGCAGCAATTTCTATCCGATCTGCTGTTTCAAGATCAACTTGATTTAGATGAGTATGAAGCAGAGCGAGCTTACTTTGGTTTTCCCTCTGAAGCTGGATTTAGAGTAATGGTGTGTAACTTCGACGAATGCATTGATTCCATGCCAACTCTCCTTACACTTATAGCCGAGAGCATTCGCATGCGTTACAAACATTTTCTTTCAATCTCATTTGAAAATCAAATCATCTATATGGTTAAGGAACGAGAAACCAATCAAGTTCCTCTAACATCTTTAATCGCAGCCATTAAGAAAAAGAGAGGTGATATAAGGCTAGGGATTGGTAACGTGTATAAGGAATTGAATCATGTAAAAAACAGCTATCAAGAAGCATGCCACGTGATTAAGCTTTGCCAAAATCGCTGTAGTCAAACGATATATGCATATGAAAATATGGGTGCCTATAAACTGTTACTACATTTACAGGATCGGCACATGGCAGAAGAATATCATCATGAAATTTTAGGACCGCTCTATCGATATGACAGACTACACCAAACAGACTACGTTCCCTTTCTTCGCATTTTTATTGAAGAGGATGGGCATACATCAACAATAGGGCGAAGAAACTATATCCACCGGAATACCGTTCTTTATAAAATAAAAAAAATTGAATCGATACTCCAATGTAGTGTAAACACTACATTTACTAAAACAAATATAACATTAGCCTTTATGATCGAGGATATGTTTGAGTTACATACATCCTTAGATTGTGCAGTTGCACAATCTTTTTTGTAAAGGTGGTTCTTGTCAAAGCGGCTATAGTTGCGTTACGATTAAATTATCAAATAATTCAGAATTATTAAAGGAGGAACAAGCAATGAAACCGATTGAAGATACACAAATAAAGAAAGATGATAAAGAATACGTCATGCATTCCTGGTCAAAGCAAAAGAATGTGAACCCCAAAATTATAAAAAACGCGGAAGGGATTTTCTTCTGGGATGAAAAAGGCAAGAAATATTATGATATGTGTTCCCAACTAGTATACTTAAATGTAGGACATCAGCATCCAAAATTACTTGAGGAGTTTAAGCATA
>NZ_JBXKMX010000210.1:0-2403 GCF_056992975.1 Ectobacillus sp.
CAAGATGCGTCAGTTTTGCAATATCATCTAACCATGAAACTGAGCCCGATGATTTCCCGTTTACACCCTTTGCCAATGTATTTCTCGGACGAAGCGTAGAACCATTCGTACCAACTCCGCCGCCGCGACTCATAATTTCCATTACCTGCTTACGATGCTCCGAAATTCCTTCTCTTGAATCCTGTACAAATGGCATCACATAGCAGTTAAAATAAGTAACGTCCGTATCAGCTCCTGTGCCATATAATACTCGTCCAGCCGGAATAAAATTTAAATCCGCTAGTTCTTCATAAAAGGATCCAAACCACTTGTCTCGATTTTCTTCAAGCGTTTCAACGGAGGACAAACCTGCTGCATTCCGTTTTGCGATTTGCTCATAGTAAATTTCAAGAGGCTTCTCCATTACATCAATAGAGCGAGTAATGATTCCCGTTTCCACTTCTTCTGGTTTCGTTAGTACACCGCGATATTCTTCTTCAATTAGAACGCTTGCCTTCTTACTTTCCCAATCAATGGCTACGATATATCCTAGACCTCTTGCTGGAAATGTTGGATCTTCTTTTATCGTTAACACAACAAAGTCTCCAACTGTCAGCGTTACTTTTGCAGTATCTTTAAACGAATAGCGGTCAATCATAACAAGTCTTGAAACCCCTTTATGGGTAATGTTCATATCTGGGGTGATCGGATACACTTGAGGAAATAAAGAAATATCTTTGTTTAAACTATCAATATTAATCGTCATTTTTTCTTCGGACATAACAGGCATCGTTACCTCTCCTTTTGTTCATGCGTCTCTCTTTTCATGTAAACGTCCATAGTTTCTTTAGCCTTCTAAATTTATCATATTTGCTGTCCATAATCAATATACAGTAAATAAAACATTTTTTATTACGATATATAGTGTGTAATCCTATGAATTCAGTAATTGAAGATTGCTTACAGGGTTGGGTTTTCTAGCATGTTTAGATGAGGGCTGAAATACTTGAAGTTTTAATATAGAGAAAGAGACTGTTTTCTCCGTAAATTTTTTCGATTATGTGACGCAACTTAAGGTCCTCCCAAAAGGACATGGCAAAAACGGACTCACCTCATGCGGCAAGTCCGTATAGTATCGTGTTTAACCACCAAAGTATGTATTGGTGGAGACGGTGGGAGTCGAACCCACGTCCAGAAATATCGTCACTTAAGCTTCTACGAGTGTAGTCGACATATTGGCGCTTCGCGAGCTCTTTTGCCTATCGACAGGCGGCAGGGCTCGCTAGTCTGATTGTTCTCTTCCTTTGTCCTCAGACGGTGGACGCCGGCGTAGTCTGCTAAGAGTGAGCCCCTTACCCTACCACACAGACAATGGAGGGAGGAGCAGCCGCACTAATTAGGCAGCTAAAGCTAAATTATTTTTGCCAGTTATAGGCGTTGACGTTTTAACGAGGCCGATCCCCTCGACTCGCAACCTAAGCTCGAACTACCCCTGTCGAATCCGTAACGTCCCCATATAAAAGGGAGCTTTACGAGAAAGTGTAGCTTTAAGAGCTATTTTTCAAAGTTCAGCTGTTTGGTACATTTCTTATTATAGCCGATGAAAGATGTAGATGCAATTGTAAAATACTGTAATTACATCTTTTGACGATCGCGGAATGCTCGTTCTACATCGCGCTTTGCTTCTTTTTTCTTTAAGTCTTCACGCTTATCGTATGTTTTCTTTCCTTTTCCTAGTCCGAGACTTACCTTCGCATACCCGTTCTTCAAAAAGATTTTTAGCGGTACTAATGTATATCCAACTTCTTTCGTGTAGCCGATGAGCTTTGCTATTTCTTTTTTATGTAAAAGTAACTTTCGCGGACGAAGTGGATCATGATTAAATCGGTTTCCTTGCTCGTACGGGCTAATATGCATGCTATACACCCACACTTCTCCGTCTTGCACACGAGCGTATGAATCTTTTAAGTTGACGCGGCCAGCGCGAATGGATTTAATTTCGGTTCCTTGCAGGACAAGTCCGGCTTCATAAGTCTCTTCAATGAAATATTCATGAAAGGCTTTTTTGTTTTGTGAGATCGTTTTTCCGTATCCTTTTGGCATGAGGGTACCCCTCCTTTATTCACCCTATTGTAACAAAAACAACGGTTCTTCACAATGTAACAACTCTTAATAAAAAAGAACTTTACTTAACTAATATTATTAGTTAAAATACTAAATATATTAGATAAAAAACAAGGAGGAATTTACTATGCGTCTTACCCAGAATGGACTCTTATACCAACTTAGTTTTTTACCGAATGCATTTCCTGTGAATTGTTATTTAGTCGAAGAAGAAAATGAATTAACATTAATTGATGCTGCCCTGCCATATAGCCATAAGGCTATCTTACAAGCTGCTTCTGCAATTGGTAAACCGATTAC
>NZ_JBXKMX010000211.1:0-10225 GCF_056992975.1 Ectobacillus sp.
AATCAGATTTTTAAAGGATCAGACTTATTGGAGGCACAGTCCCACACGATTAAGTATGGACATATCGTGGATCCGCATACAAATGTCACAATTGAAGAAGTTATGGTTTCGGTTATGCGCGCGCCGAAAACATTTACACGGGAAGATGTAGTAGAGGTGAATTGTCACGGTGGGCTTGTGTCGGTGAATCGTGTCTTACAGCTTATTTTAGCGCAAGGAGTCAGACTTGCAGAGCCTGGTGAATTTACGAAGCGTGCTTTTTTAAACGGGCGGATTGATTTATCTCAAGCAGAAGCAGTCATGGATTTGATTCGTGCAAAAACTGATCGTGCGATGAATGTTGCTATGAATCAAATAGAAGGTCGCTTATCAAAGCTTATTCAGAATTTACGTCAGCAATTAATAGAAACAGTGGCGCATGTAGAAGTAAATATTGACTATCCAGAGTATGATGATGTAGAACAAATGACGCACGATGTATTGCTTACAAAAACAGAAGCAGTTCGGGAAGAAATTCGCAAATTGTTAGAAACGGCAAAACAGGGGAAAATTTTACGAGAAGGAATTGCTACTGCCATTATAGGACGTCCTAATGTAGGAAAATCTTCTCTTTTAAATACTCTTATTCAAGAAAAGAAAGCAATCGTAACTGATATTGCGGGCACAACCCGTGATATAATTGAAGAATATGTGAATGTATTGGGAGTACCTCTCCGTTTAATAGATACTGCGGGTATTCGGGAAACGAAGGATATTGTTGAGAAAATTGGAGTGCAGAGATCTAAGGATATGCTGCAGAAGGCGGATTTAGTCTTGCTTGTTCTCAATCAAAATGAACCACTCTCGCTAGAGGATGTGGAGTTGTTTAGCGCTATTAAAGGAAAAGAAAGTATTGTTATCGTAAATAAAACCGATTTGCCCAGACAAATGGATATGAATCGTGTGCAGGAATTATCTGCAGGTGCTCCCATTATTTCAACTTCTCTTCTTGAAGAAAAAGGGATCACCGAGCTAGAGCAGGCAATAGCCGCAGCTTTCTTTGAAGGAAAGATGGAGGCAGAGGATTTGACGTACGTTTCCAATAGCAGACATATTGGGCTGCTACAACAGGCCGAAAAAACAATTACGGATGCAATCGAAGCCATTCAAAGCGGGATTCCCATTGACTTAGTGCAAATCGATGTGACGAGAACATGGGAAATACTTGGTGAAATTATAGGAGACACCGTACAAGATAGTTTACTTGACCAGTTATTTTCTCAGTTTTGTTTAGGAAAGTAACGTACAGGGAGGAATATAAAATGGAATATGAAGCTGGTTCATTTGACGTCATCGTTGTAGGTGCAGGTCATGCTGGCTGCGAAGCAGGACTTGCTGCTGCACGTATGGGAGCCAAAACATTATTGTTAACAATAAATTTGGATATGGTGGCATTTATGCCATGTAATCCTTCTGTTGGTGGTCCAGCAAAGGGAATTGTTGTTCGTGAAATTGATGCGTTGGGCGGAGAAATGGGTCGCAACATTGATAAAACCTACATCCAAATGAGAATGTTAAATACAGGAAAAGGCCCAGCTGTTCGTGCGCTTCGTGCACAGGCCGATAAATTTGCATATCAGCATGAAATGAAAAATACGATTGAAAATACACCTAATATGACACTTCGCCAAGGTATGGTTGAACGTCTTATCGTAGAAGAAGGACAATGTATGGGAGTCATTACACATACGGGTGCTGTTTACAAATCTAAAACTGTTGTAGTTACTACTGGCACTTACCTTCGAGGTGAAGTAATTATTGGTGATTTAAAATATTCAAGTGGTCCTAACAATCAGCAGCCTGCAGTGAAACTATCACAACATTTAGAAGAACTTGGCTTTGAGTTGGTACGCTTTAAAACCGGTACCCCACCACGTGTCAATGGACATTCAATCGATTATAGTAAAACAGAAATACAGCCGGGTGACGATGTTCCGCGTGCATTTTCATTTGAAACCACAACATTTTTGATGGATCAAATTCCATGCTGGCTCACGTATACAAGCGAAGAAACACATCGTTTAATTGATGCAAATCTTCATCGGTCTCCTATGTTTTCTGGTATGATAAAAGGAAGAGGACCACGGTATTGCCCATCTATCGAAGATAAAATTGTTCGTTTTCACGACAAACCGAGACATCAGCTATTTTTAGAACCAGAAGGTAGAAATACTAAGGAAGTTTATGTACAAGGATTATCTACAAGCTTGCCTGAAGATGTTCAACGTGAAATTTTAAAAACAATCCCAGGTCTTGAAAATGTGGAAATGATGCGAACGGGATATGCCATTGAATATGATGCAATGGTACCAACACAGCTTTGGCCTACGCTAGAAACAAAAAAAGTTAAAAATTTATATACAGCAGGTCAAATTAACGGAACTTCCGGCTATGAAGAAGCGGCAGGTCAAGGTATTATGGCCGGCATTAATGCTGGTTGCCGAGCGTTAGGTAAAAAAGAAGTAATCTTAGACCGTTCTGATGCCTATATCGGTGTCTTAATTGATGATTTAGTAACAAAAGGGACAAATGAACCGTACCGACTGCTTACATCTCGAGCTGAGTATCGTTTGTTACTTCGTCATGACAATGCTGATCTGCGTTTAACGGAAATTGGTCATGAAATTGGGATGATTTCAGATGAACGTTACGAACGTTTTATGGAAAAAAAGTTAAAAATTGAAAAAGAAAAAACACGCCTTTCCTCAACAATTATTAAGCCAACAGCAGACGTACAAGAACTTATTCGGAATGCAGGCGGAAGTGAACTGAAGGATGGTATTCGTGCAAGTGATTTACTACGAAGACCAGAAATGACATATGCACATATCAATGCAATTGTTCCTAGTGAAGAGCTAATCGAGGATGAAATCACGGAGCAAGTTGAAATCCAAATTAAATATGAAGGCTATATTGAAAAATCGCTACAGCAAGTGGAACGTATGAAACGAATGGAGAATAAAAAAATTCCTTCGAATATTGATTATGAAGCTATCACAGGTATTGCAACAGAAGCTCGTCAAAAATTGCAGGCTGTGCAGCCATTGTCTGTTGGCCAGGCATCCCGTATTTCAGGAGTAAATCCTGCTGACATCTCAATTTTACTTGTTTATTTAGAACAAGGGAAAATCGCTAGAGTATCTAACCAATAAACAGGTAGGAGATATAAAGAAATGAACATGCAACTTTTCCAATCAATGTTAGAGGAGAAAGGAATTTCCCTTTCTCCTTTGCAGCTTAATCAATTTGAAGCCTACTACCGATTGTTAGTGGAGTGGAACGAAAAAATGAATCTAACTGCCATTACTGAAAAAGAAGAAGTGTATTTGAAGCATTTTTTTGATTCTATTACAGCTGCCTTTTTTTATGATTTATCTAAACCACTTTCTATTTGTGATGTAGGAGCGGGTGCTGGGTTTCCTAGCATTCCCTTAAAAATTTGTTTTCCACAGTTGAAAATTACTATTGTCGACTCTTTACAAAAACGAATTACGTTTTTGAATCATTTAGCATCATCTTTGGAACTAGAGAATGTTGCCTTTTATCATGACCGTGCAGAAACATTTGGTAGAAAAGAAGGCATACGTGAATCCTTTGATATTGTAACAGCTCGAGCAGTAGCTCGTTTGTCTGTTTTGAGTGAGCTTTGCCTCCCTTTGGTAAAAGTAGGGGGGACTTTTCTTGCAATGAAAGGTGCAGCAGCTAAAGAAGAATTGGAAGCGGGGACGCATGCTGTACAAGTTCTTGGTGGGGAAATTCGTGAGATTAATACCTTCCAATTACCTATTGAAGAGAGTGAACGAAACATCATCATTATTGAAAAATGTAGAAAAACGCCAAAGAAATATCCACGTAAACCAGGTATGCCAAATAAATTGCCTATTGAAAAGTAAATCTTATTCGAATTATGATGGA
The DNA here is from genome assembly GCF_056992975.1 of Ectobacillus sp. Classification (NCBI taxonomy): domain Bacteria; kingdom Bacillati; phylum Bacillota; class Bacilli; order Caryophanales; family Bacillaceae; genus Ectobacillus; species Ectobacillus sp. Next base: position 3,955 of record NZ_JBXKMX010000211.1, read on the forward strand.
ATAGTATAAGTAGCGCCCTAATGTTTCACGTGGAACATTTCTTGTTTAGTATTCAATAGGAGGTGGTGGAGTAGTATGAAACATACATTTTCTCGTTTGCTTGGTTTGGGAGATAAGGACGATTTAATAGAGCAAGATGAAAATCAAGATGTACTCCGTGATGAAGTCGTTCAAATTCCAATAGTAAATATTATTCCTAATCGATATCAACCACGAACTGTATTTAACGATGCTCGTATTGATGAACTGGCTTTAACAATTCGAACGCATGGGATGATTCAACCTATCATTGTGCGCATGTATGAAGAAGATCAGTATGAAATTATTGCAGGTGAAAGAAGATTTCGTGCAGTTACAAAGCTAGGATGGGAAACAATACCTGCTATTGTTAGAAGTATGAACGATACGGAAACGGCTTCTGTTGCACTGATAGAAAATTTGCAGCGGGAAGAACTATCTGCCATAGAAGAGGCAATTGCATATCAAAAATTATTAGATCTACATAATTTAACCCAAGAAGCTCTTGCACAACGTCTAGGTAAGGGACAATCTACGGTTGCTAATAAACTTCGTCTTTTAAAGCTTCCAGAACGAGTGAAAGAAGCATTATTAGATAAATCAATAACCGAACGACATGCTCGTGCACTTATACCCTTAAAACAAGAAGAATCACAGTTGAAAATTCTTCAAGATATATTAGATTTTCATTTAAACGTAAAGCAAACGGAAGAACGTGTTGCAAAAGTTTTACAGCCAAGTAATCCTAAGCCGAAACAGAAACGTAAGGCTGTAAGTCGAGATATGCGAATTGCAATGAATACGATTCGCCAATCGCTACAAATGGTTGAAAATAGCGGATTAAAGGTTGATTCTGAGGAACAAGAGTATGAAGAATACTATCAAATTACGATAAAAATTCCGAAAAAGAACTAGTTTCATTCTCTATCGACCTCTTCTTACTAGAAGAGGCTTTTTTTGATACGAACTAGTTATACGTAACGATTATATGTTCTTGAAATGTATGACAGAATTTATTTTCTGCTGATAAGGATAATCCTATCAAGGGAAAAATCCATCTTTATATGATTTTTAAATGGAAATTTTGAAGTTTTATACAGAATACAACGGAAAATATTCATATTCATGATACAATGGGCTTACATCATACTCGTAGGGGAGAAAGTTGAAGGTAGGTGTCACCATGGGTAAAATTATTTCGATTGCGAATCAAAAAGGTGGAGTTGGAAAGACAACCACCGCCGTTAATTTAGGAGCATGCTTAGCACAACTAGGGAAGAAGGTTCTACTTGTAGATATTGACGCGCAAGGAAATGCTACAACAGGAGTCGGACTCGAAAAATCTGAATTAAAGCAGTGTGTATATAACATACTAGTTGAAGATGAGGATGTACGTGATATCATTAAGCCAACTGTCATGAAGGACTTATTTGTGATTCCAGCTACGATTCAATTGGCGGGAGCAGAAATAGAGCTAGTCCCGACAATTTCTCGTGAAGTGCGTCTCAAAAGAGCTCTTCAGCCAGTTCGTGATGAATATGACTATATTTTAATTGACTGTCCTCCATCTCTCGGATTAATAACGATTAATGCACTTACTGCTTCTGATTCGGTTATTATTCCCGTACAATGTGAATACTACGCTCTAGAAGGATTAAGCCAGCTTTTAAATACGGTACGACTTGTTCAAAAACACTTAAATAAGAATTTAGCAATTCAAGGTGTATTATTAACAATGCTAGATGCAAGAACAAATTTGGGACTTCAGGTTATTGATGAAGTGAAAAAGTATTTCAGAGATAAAGTATATCGTTCCATTATTCCTAGAAATATTCGCCTAAGTGAAGCGCCAAGTCACGGAAAACCAATTTTGCTATATGATGCTAAGTCCAAGGGTGCTGAAGTATATTTAGATTTAGCGAAAGAAGTGATTGCAGGTGGCTAAAGGACTAGGTAAAGGAATTCAAGCGCTTTTCCCTGATTTAGAGGCAAAAGAAGAGGAAGTTGTCCAAGATATACCATTGAATCAAATTCGTCCTAATCCCTATCAACCTCGTAAGTATTTTTCGAACGAAGCTATTCAAGAATTAACGGACTCAATAAAAGAACATGGTATTTTACAGCCTATTATTGTTAGGAAAAGTATCAAAGGATATGAAATTGTTGTAGGGGAACGCAGATTTCGAGCAGCAAAAGAAGCAGAACTTGAAAATATTCCAGCTGTTGTTCGTGGATTAAATGATCAACAAATGATGGAGTTAGCACTATTGGAAAATCTGCAACGTGAAGACCTTTCTCCAATTGAAGAAGCGCATGCTTATCAAAAGCTTATGGAGGAACTTAAGCTCACACAAGAACAACTCGCAAAACGATTAGCGAAAAGTAGACCACATATTGCTAATCATATCCGTCTACTCTCTCTTCCTACATACATTCAGGATTTAATCTCAGAAGGAACACTTTCGATGGGACATGGACGCACACTCTTGAGTTTAAAAGATCAATCTAAATTACAAGCTATTATTAGTCGGATTCAAAAGGAAAGTTTAAATGTTCGACAACTGGAACATTTAATACAGCAAATGAATCAAAATGTTCCACGTGAAACAAAAAAGGTAAAAAAAGAGCAGAATATTTATTATGTAGAGCAAGAAACGGTTTTACGTGAACGATTTGGAACAGCTGTAAAAATTAAAGAGAACAACAACAAAGGTAAAATTGAAATCGACTTTTTTAATAAGGAAGATTTACAACGTATTTTAGATGTATTAGCAGGCGAGTAATATAAGGATGAGACATGCTAGAAAGAGGTGACTCAATGAGTAATTATTTTACTCCTTTTGAATCATCTCTTTCCTTTTTTTTCGAAGAGAAATAGTATAGTCTGTTTTTTGAATACTTGTAGCAATGACATGTGCCATGTTCATAACTAAATGTAATCTTGTATTTTGGAGAACAAAAAACTCCATAAATCCATGGATATTCACGATGCCATGGATATGTAGGTTTCCTACTGATGGAAGGTTTTTATTCATTGCTGCACCTGGTTTGCAAGGTCCCTTTCCAACAGAAATGCTACCAACGTGCTGGGCCTTACCTAAACAGGCATCAATCGCGATAATAAATGGATTGGTATGCCGTTTCGTTATATGTAGTAGAGTTTCTTCTAAATTTAAAGCATGAACAGGGTTTTCAAGTGTTCCATATAGATGGAAATTTTCCATTCGTCTCTCAATTAATTTTGAACCGACTAATGGACCTAACGAATCACCAGTGGAACGGTCACTTCCAATACAAACTAAAACAATCGGTTCTAATAGTTCAGAAGGAACGAATTCATCTAACGTTTTGCTAAGTCGATCACTCACATCTTGTTCATCATAATATAGTGAATGGGACTGCTTATCAAGAAACGGAAAGGTAAAACGAAATGATCCTACGCTCACAAACATCCATCCCTTTATAGAATAGTATCATTATATCGGGAATACAGACTTTTTATACTTCAAACATGGATGAAAAAATAAAAATGTAAATTATTTTAGTGCAGAAGAAATAAAAATTTCTGTTACAATTATAAAATGAAGTGTTCAAAAACTAAGGAGAGATTACGTAATGAGTTGGTTTAAGACTACCTATAATCAGCTAGTGAGCTTCCTATTAGATCCAAAGATTTGGATTAATTTTTCGATAGGTCTTGTGAAAATTATCTTTATTCTTCTGGCAGCAAATATTGCTGTACGAGTTGGAAAGGCAATTATCCGAAATGCTTTTAAAATGAACGCAAAGTCTCCACTTTCTATGTCTAAAAGAAGAACAACTACCGTTGCCAGACTGCTACAAAACATTATTACATATGTCGTATATTTTGTAGTTATTATTATGATATTAGGTATACTGGGAATTGAAACGAAAGGAATTTTAGCTGGAGCAGGCGTGATTGGGTTAGCAATCGGGTTTGGTGCTCAAAACTTAGTTCGTGATGTTATTACTGGCTTTTTCATTTTATTAGAGGATCAATTTTCTGTGGGGGACTATGTAAAGCTCGGCAGATTCGAAGGTGTTGTACAAGAAATTGGATTACGAACTACGAAAATAAAAAGTTGGACAGGTGAACTTCATATTCTACCGAATGGTGGTATTAAGGAAGTAACCAATTACTCTTTAAGTAATAGCGTAGCGTTTGTTGATGTTAGTATTTCATATGATAGCGATATTCATCATGTAGAGCGTGTATTGGAATCATTACTTGATGAGCTCCCAATGCGTTACGAGCAAATGGTAAAACGACCAGAATTACTAGGAATTCAAAACTTGGGTGCCTCTGATGTTGTTATGCGTATTGTTGCCGAGGTTCATCCTATGCAGCATTTTGTGGTAGGAAGAGCACTTCGTAAGGAAATTAAGCTTCGACTTGATGAAGAAGGCATTGAAATCCCATATCCTCATATGATTTTGTATAATCGTCAAGAAGCAGAAAGTCAAAAAGCAAATTGACTGTAAGAGGTGACATTTATATGGTAGAAAAAGTGTTTGCACTAAATGATATTGTAGAAATGAAAAAGGTGCATCCCTGTGGAACCAATCGATGGAAAGTCATCAGAATGGGAATGGACATACGGATTAAGTGCGAGGGATGCGGACATTCTGTACTTATACCCCGACGGGATTTTGAAAGAAAGATGAAAAAAATTCTAGTGAAACACGAAGGTGAAGAGTAAGCAGTTTGCTTTCGCTTGTCAAGTAAGTGGTTACTATCTATAATGATGAAAGATTACAAATACGTTTAGCTTTTTCACGAAGGTGCGAATAAGATTGGAATACTATCGCAGCCCTCCTATGCCGATAAAGAAGTATGAATGAGTTGAATTATTTACTAAGACTTTGGAACGGCATATCGTGATAGATGCTTTCATTTAGGAGTGAGTGAGGATGGGATTAACAGCTGGTATCGTTGGTTTACCAAATGTAGGGAAATCGACGCTATTTAACGCAATTACACAAGCAGGTGCAGAGTCTGCGAACTATCCGTTCTGTACCATAGATCCAAACGTAGGTATTGTTGAAGTTCCGGATTCACGTTTAAATAAATTAACGGAACTTGTACAACCGAAAAAGACAGTGCCGACCGTTTTTGAATTTACTGATATTGCTGGTATTGTAAAAGGAGCAAGCAAAGGCGAAGGACTAGGTAATAAATTTTTATCACATATTCGTCAAGTTGATGCGATTTGTCAAGTTGTTCGATGCTTTGAAGATGAAAACATAACGCATGTATCAGGGAAAGTAGATCCTATATCTGATATAGAAACCATTAATCTAGAATTAGTTTTAGCAGATTATGAGACGATCGAAAAACGTATAGAACGTGTTGGAAAACTTGCTAGACAAAAGGATAAGGATGCGGTAGCAGAGTTTAGCATTTTAGAACGATTAAAGGATGCGTTTGAGAACAGTCAACCTGCTCGTACAGTAGAATTTACAGAAGAAGAAATGAAGCTTGTTAAAACGCTTCATCTATTAACGATTAAGCCAATGTTATATGTTGCAAACGTAGGTGAAGATGATGTGATGGATCCTTCTGATAATGAATATGTTAAACGAGTACGTGAATTTGCAGCTATAGATAATGCGGAAGTAATCGTAGTATGCGCAAAAATAGAAGCAGAAATTTCAGAGCTAGAAGAAGATGAAAAGAAAGTATTCTTACAGGAACTTGGAATTGAAGAATCTGGACTAGATCAATTAATTCGTGCCACTTATCATCTTCTCGGTCTTGCTACCTATTTCACTGCGGGGGTTCAAGAAGTTCGTGCTTGGACCTTTAAAAAAGGAATGAAGGCACCGCAATGTGCAGGTGTTATTCATACTGATTTTGAACGTGGTTTTATTCGGGCAGAAACCGTTTCATACGAGGATTTGTTGCAAAATGGCTCTATGAATGCAGCTAGAGAAGCTGGCCGAGTTCGTTTAGAAGGAAAAGAGTATGTCGTACAAGATGGCGACGTTATGCATTTCCGCTTTAACGTGTAAAAGTATGTTCATACATGTAAAATAATTTTTAATATAGAAATAATAAAAGAATGTGGGAACCATTTTGGGAAAATGACGTAAACAAAGAGGTATGTTCTTGTTTTGCGTCATTTTCTTTTTTGTATTAGAATAAAGTTGCTTCTAGTATATGACTATGCTATAATTTAATCTCGTGAGTAATTGATAAATTGCTCCTTGCCCATTATTTGGGCCGTTTAGT
>NZ_JBXKMX010000212.1:0-8875 GCF_056992975.1 Ectobacillus sp.
CTGAAAATAATAAGGTTGCATTACTTATCATTCATGTGAAGAGAATTCAATATGTGAATATACATTTAGGCTTTACAATAGGCGATGAGATGCTTTATAGCGTAGGAGAACGATTAAAGAAACAAATTGGTGAAATCGGTTACCTTTCAAGACTTTCAGGCGATCGGTTTGCCTTATTAGTGACAAGTAGCAGTGTACTAGACATTTCTTCGACGCTGGAAATGATACAAAGCAGTCTGAAACAACCATTTTCAATACAAGGACAACTATTTTATCTTTCTTGTAGCGTCGGATATGCAATATCAACGCTTGAAGAACGTGAGAAGAGCTTACAGCGCGCAGAGCTTGCCCTTCTATATGCAGAGAAAGTTGGACGGACTAGCAGCATGTACGAACCTTCTATGAAGAAAGAAATAACGGATCAAATCGAACTGACATTGGAATTGCAGCGTGCTGTATCCAACCAAGAGTTCGTGCTCTATTACCAACCGCAAATTAATACACGTACGCAAAAGCTGAGCGGTATGGAGGCTTTAGTACGGTGGAAACATCCTGAAAAGGGAATAATATCCCCAGCTACATTTATTCCTACTGCAGAAGAAACCGGTCTTATTATTCCGCTAGGGAAATGGGTGCTGTATGAGGCGTGCCGCCAATGTGCCCAGTGGAAAGAGGAAGGGTATAGTATTGGTAGGTTAGGTGTAAATGTCTCTCTTGTACAATTTGTCCAAGATGATTTTATAGATATTGTTAAGGACGCGCTTAAACAAACGGGGCTAAACCCTAAAGACTTGGAGCTTGAATTAACAGAATCGATTAGTATGGAACAAGATACGAAAGCGATAGAAAAACTTAAGAATTTACATCAATTAGGTGTGCGTGTTAGCATTGATGACTTTGGAACAGGTTATTCAAACTTGCAATATTTACAGCAATATCAAGTACATACGATCAAAATTGCACCGCAATTTGTTACAGAACTTGCACTTAGCTACCGGAATAAATGGATTATTTCGGCTATCACATTTTTGGCAGAGCAGTGTAATGTAAAGCTCATTGCTGAAGGGGTTGAGACTGTAGAGCAGTTAGCCTTTCTCAACTCGTTAAATTGTACACATGTGCAAGGCTATTACTTTAGCCCCCCACTTCCATCAAATGAGTTTGTGTCGTTTGTTGGAGCTATATAAGCCCTACTTTTCCTTTACCAAATATAAAGGAAAAAGTAGGGCTTATTTTTTGTAATTACAAATCTGTAATAACACTATATAATATTATTAATAACTGTTATATAATAGATTTACAAAATGATTGTTATTTTTTACATAGGATGGTGGTTGTATGGAAGTTTTGCTAGCGATTATGCCGATTATTAGCATCTTTTTCTTTCTTTTTGTTATGAGGCAAACGAGTTTACGAGCTTCCTTGTTTGCATACTTAGCTTCGCTATGTATCGTACTCTCGTATCCAGCATTTCATTTACAAGTTGGGCAAATTACGCATGCAACGATAAAAGGAGCACTTATTTGTTTTATCATCGGTTACGTTTTATTTTTTGGCATTTTATTATTTCACCTCATGAATAAAATGGGGAGTATTAGCAGTATTGCTACCTTTATTACGTATGCGACAGGAGATAGATTGTTACAAACTCTTCTCCTTTGCTTTGGACTTTGCCCGCTCATCGAGTCTGCAAGCGGCTTTGGAATTGGATTTATGATTGCAGCTCCGATTTTTCTGGCGCTTGGCTATCCTCCATTACAGTCTGCTTTGCTCTCGTTTATTGGGTTATTAGCAAGTTCTTGGGGAGCACTTGCCACAGGAACAATTATTGGAACGCAAATTCTAAATATGCCGTTAGCGAAAATGGGAGCGGGCACAGCGCTACTAAGTACCCCTGTTTTTGCTTACTTCATCGTTGCCGCACTCTTCATTGTAGGAGGTTGGTCAGCAGTTGTGCAAAAGTGGAAAGAAAGCGTTATCTTTTTTCTGTTGTTTTCATCCTCGATTTATTTATTTAGTAAATATGTCAGTGTCGAGCTAGCTGGCATATTAGGACCTATGATAACGACTAGCTATGGACTTTGGCTAGCGAAATCGAATGTGAATGAGGAAGCCTATGGCCAGCAAGCAGCGTCCGTTGCAGGTGAACGGGAATCTATTGTTAAAATTATGAGTCCGTACTTATTTTTAACTGTATGTATTCTTCTTTCTCGGATCGTTCCAGTATTTCAGCACACTTTAGTAAGCAATGCAGTTGTTGATCTTCCAGCTTTTTCTTATAAACTACAACTTTTGTATTCGCCAGGATTTTGGCTCTTTATCACTTGTGTATTCACCATTTTTTTACTAAGGATTCCGTTTCGTATTGTGAAAGAATCTCTACTGCAAACGAGTAAGCAATGGATTACCTTTTTTATTACAACAACTATGTTTATTTCTGTATCCGAATTAATGGGGGCATCTGGAATGCATTCTCTGCTCGCGCAAGCAGCAGGTGATACATTTGGGAGGATGTTCCTTGTAGTTGCACCTATCATTGGAGCGGTTGGTGGGTTTTTAACAGGCAGTAATGCAGGTTCCAATGCAATGTTTATGAAGCTACAAATGGAAACGGCACGCCATATTGGGTTGCCATGGGAATCTATTACGATGGGGCAAAATACGAGCTCTTCGGTTGCGACAATTGCAAGTCCATCTCGAATTACGCTTGGCGCTTATATTTGCGGCATTCCATTTCGGGAAAACGAACTGCTTCGTAAAACCACTTTTTTAATTGGAGGAACGATTATTCTAATTATAGCTGAAATGATCCTATGGAGTTTTTTTTGGTAGGGAAAGTTATTTATACTTGAAATAATATACATTTTTTTATTATCGGGCATATTTCGCTCTTCTCTGCCATAGAATGTAGTAATTCCGATCATATTGTCGGATTGTGACAATTCCGTTACAATGGTGAATAACAGAGGTAAAGGAGAGCGCAATGTGGGAAACAAAAAACTAGTTGTCTATTATGCTGTTTTTACGATTGGATGGTTTTTGTTTGTAAATGTGCTAGAGGGTGCCTCTACTAATCGAATTCAAAGTATGCTGTTGTTTAGTAGAATTACTGATTTGATATATATTATTATTTCAGGGTGCTTTTTATACTATTTACTATCAAAACAGAAGCAACCAAAAGGGCTCCATCAGGAAGAACTACGATTAAGTCATCTTATTCAATCCATGGTTGATTTTGTTACGTTGAAAGATGAAAATGGCAGATGGATTGAGACCAATAACTTTGGCGTGCATTTGTTTCAGCTTGAAAATGTGGATTACCGCGGTATGACGGATGCGGAACTTGGCGCGCATAACCCTTTTTTTAAAGATATTTTTTCCTATTGTGAAATTTCCGATGAAAAAACGTGGCTGGCACGTAAGAATATGCGATGTGAGGAAATTATTCCCCAGCCTAATGGGGAAACAAAAATACTAGATGTTATTAAAGTTCCCTTGTTTCATAGTAACGGAACGAGAAAAGCATTAATTGTAATTGGCCGTGACATTACGGAACAAAAAAATGCTGACAAGAAGCTCACACAAAGTGAGCAACGCTATAAATCTCTTTTTAAATACAATCCAGATGTGGTATATATGGTCGATTTACATGGGGTTATTACGGATTTAAGTCCCCATTTTGAAGTAGTTACCGGCTTTAAAACAGAGGAATTTATCGGGAAATCCATATTGCGCATCATTGATGAAGAATATCGCAATCAGGCGATTGAAGTATTTAAGCATGTGCTAAAAAATGAAGAGGGAACAACAAATCACGAGGTACAGCTTTTACATAAAGATGGGTCCAAGCGGATATTAAATTGTACGACAGTTCCGATGATTGTAGAAGATCAAATGGTAGGTGTTATCGGTTATGGTCAAAACGTAACAGAATGGAAAAAGACTGAGGAACAACTACGTAAAGTGGAAATGCTATCTACAGTTGGTGAGCTTGCAGCAGGAGTTGCTCATGAAATCCGCAATCCCCTTACTGCCTTGCGTGGATTTGTACAATTGCTTAGTAGAAAAGATACGACGGATCCGCATTATTATGAAATTATGTTAAATGAATTAGATCGTATTAATAATATAGTAAGTGAACTTCTCGTGTTAGCAAAGCCGCAAAAAATAACATTTGAGAAAGAAGATATTCGTAGTATTGTAAAGGATGTCATGTCGCTGCTTGAAACACAGGCGAATTTTCATGGTGTAGAAATGACGAAAGAGGAAGAAGAGCATCTTCCACTTATTGATTGTGAAGGAAATCAGTTGAAGCAGCTTTTTATTAACCTAATTAAAAATTCATTTGAAGCAAATGCATCCCGTGTAAAGGTGGAGATAAACCGTAAAGATGATACTCATATCGTCGTTACGGTTCACGACAATGGAAGTGGGATGTCCGAAGAGCATCTTAAGCATTTAGGTGAACCATTCTTTTCTTACAAAGAGAAAGGAACGGGACTCGGTCTTACGGTAAGCTACCGGATTATAGAATTCCATAAAGGAAGCATCATGTTTGACAGCAAGCAGGGAGAAGGAACGACTGCCACAGTCACTTTACCGATTTCAAATGAGACGAGAAGCAGAAAGAATATGATTTCTACTGCTTCCAGTAAGGGATAGAAATGGGAACTGTTTTTTTTAAAAAATGGGTCATTTTGGTAATTAAAACAGTTTACAAACCCCTTTTTCATATACTATAATAAGATACGTAAGAAAAATATTCCAAAAGGAGGTCGATTAGCATGAAAACACCTATGATGTATTTCGTAATAGTTACAACCCAATATCAGTCGACCAATTGGCGGGAGTGCTGAAATTGCACAAATCCTTGTAAAATCACGCCGTAGGGACGATTTGTTTCTTGCGGCTTTTTCATGTAAGCCGCAGGAGCTAGAATGATCCTGCGGCTTTTTTGTGCCATTTTCAGTAAGAAGGAGGGAGGAAGAACGATGCGATTACAACTGCTCATTTTTACGGTTATTATTGAAAAGCGAAAACGTACGATTGAAGAATACAAGCACGATGAACAAGTAAAGCAGAAAATGGATGAACTAAAAAGTCGTCACCTATTTTTAAATCTGTAAAGTAGGTACTTATTATAAAGAAGGGAGAGAGATGCGATGAAAAGACTGCTAATGATGCGTCGTTTAGAAATGGTGTGGATTACAGAGGTAGATTCTGGGTAGTGAAAGGGGGCCTTCTGCGCGTGTGGAGGCCCTCTCTTTAATTCTTTCCTACTGATAAAATGAGAATAGTACTAAGTATACAAATCATTCCAATCCATTCTGTGATGCCAAAGGATAGATTTAGCCAAACAATGGATACGAAGGTCGCAGATAGCGGCTCCGCACTACCAAGTACGCTCGCCTCTGAGGCACGAATATACTTTAAGCTCTCCAAATACATGTAGAATGAAAGAAGGGTGCCGAACAAAACAATAAAGAGAAAGGCAAACACGGCTTCAATCGACCATTGCCCACTGAATTGAAAAGGAGAATGGAGGAGGCTAAGGCCAATTCCACCAATCAACATCCCCCAGCCAACAATCGGGATAGATCCCCATTTTAAGATTAGACGATATGGATGTAGCGTATAAAAAGCAGCAGTAAGGGCTGATAATATCCCCCAAAAAATTGCCCATGTGCTTATGGATAATTGCAGTCCACCACCTTTTGTTACAAGAAAAAAGGTACCGACTAGTGCAAGCAGCACAGCCAAGCTTTCTTGTAAGGTTGGCAGACGTTTTGTTCGAACGGATAGGTAGAGTGTAATAATAACAGGACTCATATACTGAAGCAAAGTAGCAGTCGCTGCATTGCCGGCTGTAATGGTTGCAAAATACGTATACTGTACTCCAAGCATGCCGAAAATACCAAAGATAACGAGACTGTTTCGGTCCTTTTTGTCTTTCCAAATATCAAAAAAATGCTGCTTTTGTTTCGAATAATCGAAGGCAAGTAACAGCATACCCGATAGCAAGAGACGAGTCCCAACAAGCCATTCCGTATTAAATCCTTGTTTTTGAAATAAAAACTGAGCAGCAGTACCTGAAATTCCCCAAAGACTTGCTGCTGTAATGACAAACACAATTCCTTTCCATCTTTCATTTGTTGCAACGATGCTATGCGAACTCATACATGTTCCCTCACAATCTATTACTTATTAAATTTTAGATGAAAAATCTATTGTTTTTCGTCAAATCTTTGTCATATATATTCTTGACTGGGAGATGCACTCAGTACAACGGTATTTCGACTCCGTTGTTTCGCTACGTAGAGTGCTTTGTCTGCTCGGTCGACGAGCTGATTTGGGGATTCAGTTTGATGGCAGGACGAAAGAGCGATTCCTACGCTAATCGTAACAAAGGGTGAAACGGTGGATGCTTTGTGGGGGATTTGTAATTGTTCTATCTTATGACGGATTCCCTCGCCTGCTTCCAACGCTTGTATTTTGTTTGTATTAGGTAGGAGGATAATAAATTCTTCTCCGCCGTACCGAGTAACTGTTCCATCGATGCATTCACATACTTCTTGAAGCGCATGCGCCACTTGTTTCAGACAAGTATCTCCTTTTACATGTCCGTAAGTATCGTTGTAACGTTTAAATTGATCGATGTCGCAAAGTATGACCCCTAGTGTCTGATTTGTTAATGTACTTTCATTACATAGTTGTTCTATGGTTGTGGAAAATGCTCTGCGGTTTCCGATTCCTGTTAATTCATCGTGGAACGAAATTTCGTTTGCTTGTTGTAATTGAGCCGTGATATCTATAATTTCTGAAATATCTTTTGTGACAGCAAATACTTCTAAGTCGTCTCCTTGTTTATTTTGAATCGTTCGAAACGCCGATTCCATCCATTTGTATGAATGATCCTCGCATTTTATACGGTAGCGAACTGTATGCACTTTCGAAGTAGACATAATTCTGCGAAGCACATCCTCTACATACAAAGAATCAGAATGATGTACAAAATCAAGAAGAGATTTCTCGAGTATATCTTCCGTTTCATAGCCAAGCAGTTTTTTGCTACTAGGAGAGACATACAAAAATTCTCCTGTTTGTGAATGCTTTGATATAATGTCATTGGAATATTCGGTAAGCAGTGTAAATGTATCATTTGATCGCTTCTCCATGCGCTTCATTTCGGAGATATCGATAATTTGTGAAATGAAGTAAAGCGGTACACCTTTACGATCTTTTACAATTGCAACGCTTAAAAGAGCCCAAATAATTTTACCATTTTTATGATAATACCGTTTTATTAATTGGTAGGTATCCATTTTTCCTGCTAACAGTTGCTCAACATAGAAGTTATCTAATTTTAGATCGTCTTCATGCGTAACATCTTGAAAGGTTATATCAAGTAATTCTTCTTCACTATAGCCGATCATTTCATAGAGAGCGGGGTTTGTTTTCAGCCATTTTCCATCTAGGCCTACTAAAGCCATCCCAATGGGTGCATGTAAAAATGCTGTAAAGAATAATCGACAGTCCGACACAATTTGTTTGTTCATAAACGTTCACCTCTTAGATGTAAATAGAAATTCATTTCGGAAACCATTCTGATATGTTAGATACGTATAGTTACATATTATACTTTTTTTCAGCTTACTAGTAGTAAGCTGAAATATACTACTATGATTATAGTGTAAACAAATTAGAAGTTCTAGGTTATAAATTTAGAGGAGAACTATTTTACATATCAATATTTCTAGTTAGCTTTACAGAAAAAAGAAATATCGTATTTTTCAATAGTTATGTATATTGTATGTTACCATGCCATGGTTTTTAAATCGATATAGATTTGGGATGATATTGAAATAAATGAGAGGAAGCAAGAATCGTTTTATCATAGCGCAAAGGGAAAGGAAGAGGGGAATCCTTCTTCCTTTCCGGGCTACTTAATATACGGTCCGCCTTGCTTTTTTAAATCTTCAAATGCAGGTAGCTGTAGGTGCCAAACTTCAGGTAATTCGTCTAAGGGAAAGAAGCGAAGCTGGAGTGTTTCGTTATTATTTTCGTGGAGGTTACCGGAAAATTCGCGCGTTGTGAACATAAATTTGACTAGGGACACTTGATCCCCGTTTTGCAAAGTGCGTTCAAAGTTCGGACCGGAGTAGACGCCAAGTAAATCAAGGTTGCCAAGCGTAAGTCCTGTTTCTTCCCAAATTTCTCGTCTTGCGGTTTCTTCAATCGTTTCCCCAAGCTCCATATAGCCGCCCGGATGCCCCCAAAGTCCGTTGTCTGAACGTTGCTGCAACAAAACTCGGTTTTGCTCATCCAAAATAAACACGCCAGCGACTACCATAATTACCTTGTTGTGCCCAACAAAATTTCGTAGATATGAGATGTAATCTGCCACAATGAGTTCCTCCTGTATATATTCTTGATTCTATTATAAGTTCTGAAAGGGGGATAAGAATAGAAAAAATATCCAAACGGTATATTGTTTTGCAAGATACTGTTTGGTATACAAGGATCAGATTGATGCCTGCAAATGAGGAAAAGGAAAGATAGCGGTAATCAAACAATTAGTTTGATACCCACAATTCCAATAATTTTCCGGTTTAGGTAACCAATGAAGCATGTATTAGCGAAAATCCCAATTTATCGACTTTTCAAATAAGGGATAGATTTCATCATGTTCGCTTGCCTTTTTCTCTATCTTCAAGCTATTCCACCAACTCTATTTCCAATCGGAATCGAATGAATTGACGGATAGTTGCTACAATGATAACGTAAAGTATGAATTTTCTTATTTTATCGAAAAGGATGAGAGTCATGCATATATATGAAGATATTACAGAATTGATTGGGAATACGCCTGTAGTGA
>NZ_JBXKMX010000213.1:0-15051 GCF_056992975.1 Ectobacillus sp.
CCGGGAACGCCGTACGGTTATGCTACATAACTAGGAGATAATCCATACAAGTCAAACTATAACCAGTACAATTTCTTTATTTTCCTAGCAGCATCGTCTTAAAGTTTGGAAGATTAAATAAAAACGACGTTCCCCTATGCTATTTTGCAATGGTATTGTCATGAACTATTCATATAGATTTCATGCAAAGTTCACTTAGGTCTGATAAAGTAAAAGAGTATTAGAAAACAGAAGAAAAAGGTGGTTTCTGTTATGCAACAGATGATTCAAGCACAAATTGCAGAATGGACAAATTTTTTATTTGTATATAAATTTGCGTTAGATGAAATGGATACGAAATTAACGATTTTAAATGAAGAATTTCAATTTGTACATCAGCACAATCCAATCGAACATATTAAATCAAGAATTAAAAGCCCTGAAAGTATTGTAAGTAAGCTAGAACGTAAGGGGCTTGATATTACAGTGGAGAATGCTAAAGAGCACATTCATGATATCGCTGGTTTTCGTGTTACGTGTTCCTTTGTTTCCGATATTTATAAAATTTATGATATTATTCAAAGTCAAGATGATATTAAAGTGTTACGTGTAAAAGATTATATTCAAAAACCGAAGCCAAACGGTTATCAGAGTCTACATCTAATTGTGGAAGTGCCAGTCTTTCTTTCTACACGAACCGAGCATGTGAAGGTGGAAATTCAAATTCGAACCGTAGCGATGGACTTCTGGGCAAGCCTTGAGCATAAGATTTATTACAAGTTTGATCAGACAGTTCCGAAACATTTGACTGACCAATTAAAAGAGACCGCAGAAATGATTCAATATTTGGATGCGAAAATGAAACGACTTAAAGAGGAAATGGATAAAATAAAAGATAAAGGTCGGAAAGATACGTCTAAGAAGAAAGTCAACGAGGGTTCTCTTCTTCGTCTTATGTAGAAAAACGAGCATCGGATTCATCCGATGCTCGTTTTTTTAGACAGTGGGTGTAAGGTGGCTTGATTTTCTTTCAATAAATTGTGTACAGGAGCTTACAATTTTATCTTTATCGAAATCCATGGAGGCAACATGATAGGAATTTGTTAAAGGTATTACATGTTTTTGAGTAGAGCCGATGGCATCGTATAGGTGATGTGCAGAATTGGCAGGTACGACATGATCTTCTTGTGAATGCAAAAGCAAGACGGGGCAATGAATCGATGACAGTCTCGCTTTTGCAAATGGAATCAAGCGAAGAAGCTGTCGGATGGATGCAACAGGAACAGTATCATAAACGATTTCATGCACGGAAGAGTCTTTTATATCAGGAGCAGATTCCTCAATATATCTTGGAGAATCCGTTGCTTCATATTTTTCATAGCAAGGGACTGAAAAAGCGGCATTGATCGTAATTACACCAGCGCATGGATAGGAGTGAGCTAGTGTGAGAGCAAGCGTTGCGCCCATGGATTGTCCAACTACATAAATATATTTACAATGTGCTGCAAGTTGTTTATATCCTTCTTCCAGGCTTCTAATCCAGTCCTCATAGTAACATCGCTCTAAATCTTTATAATGTGTACCGTGTCCCTCGAGCCGAACGCCTAACACTGTATATCCCTTTTCTGCAAGCCTTTCGCCTACATATCGCATGCTTTGCGGTGTACCATTAAATCCGTGCGAAACTAAAATGCCAATATCATTGCCTTTAAAGAAAAACGGTTTTGCTCCAGGTAATATAGAATAGGGTTTCTTCAATGTGCATGTCTCCTTTTTAATAAAATAAAAAACTCTCTCTGCGTTTGGTTGCAAAAAGAGATGCATCATTTTATCAACCAAAGCAGTAGCTTTGGTGGTAGAAGCACCTTTCCTAGGGTAGGTTGCTGTGAAGTCATCAAGCCAGATCTCTCGTTCACTCTTGATAATGTATAAAGTTTTTAATTCCAATCGGTTTAGTTTGTTTTTATTATCCTATCATTTCATGGTAGTAAAGTCAACATCGGATAGGGGCATATAAAGTGATTTTATCTCGTATTAATGAGGTCGTTCACCTTTCGCTGAGCGGGGTTTCACGGTATCATTGTTTCCATATAAAATGACTTACAAAATCATAACAGGTAAAATGAGGTATACTACTAAGTGTAAAAATTATTTATATGAAAGAGAACGGAATAAAAAGGAGTTCATAGTATGTCTGATCAGTTAGATTTAAAAAAGTTTGAGAAGAAGATTTTAATTCGAAATATTGAGTATCGGGATATCGATAGTATTATTGCTATGCAGGCTTCCTGCTTTCCTGGTATGGAACCATGGACACGGGCGCAATTAGAGAGTCACTTGGAGCATTTCCAGGAAGGCCAATTTTGTGCAGAGTTTGAGGGGGAGATTATTGGTTCTTGCTCTAGCTTGCTTATTAACTTTGATGAATACGATGATCGTCACACATGGGATGATATTACAGATAATGGGTATATAACGAATCATAATCCGGATGGCTACAATATGTATGGAATTGAGGTTATGGTACATCCTGGTTACCGGCGCATGAAAATTGGGTATCGGTTGTATGAAGCACGTAAGGATTTAGCTCGCCGCCTTAATTTAAAGAGTATTATTATTGGGGGACGAATTCCTAATTATCATAAATACTCGGATACATTATCTCCAAGAGAATATGTCGATGAAGTTATTTTGCATAAAATATACGATCCGGTTTTATCGTTTCAAGCATTAAATGGCTTTATGTTAATGCGGATTAATCCGGGATACTTGCCTGACGATAAAGCATCGAAGCAGTATGCTACCTTGATGGAATGGAACAATGTAGATTATCAACCAAATACGAAACGTTATTATAAAACATCGTTTCCTGTTCGGATTTGTGCAGTGCAGTATATGATGAAGCAAATTCATTCCTTTGATGAATTTGCAACGCAAGTGGAGTATTATACCGGTGTTGCATCGGATGCAGGCTCTGACTTTGCCGTCTTTCCAGAAATTTTCACGACACAGTTGATGTCATTTATGCATGAGAAGGCGCCGAGCCTAGCGGTACAGCGAATAACAGAGTATACGGAGAGCTATATCAGTTTGTTTACAGATTTAGCTGTAAAATACAATGTTAATATTATCGGAGGCTCTCATTTTGTCGAAGAGGATGGAAAAATATATAACATTGCCTATTTATTCCGCCGAAATGGAACCATTGAAAAGCAATATAAGCTACATGTAACACCTAATGAAACAAAATGGTGGGGAATTAGTGAAGGGGATGAAGTAAAAGTATTCGATACAGATTGCGGGAAAATTGCGATCCAAATTTGCTATGATATTGAATTTCCAGAGCTTGCACGGATTGCATCAGACAGGGGGGCACGAATTATTTTTACCCCATTTTGCACAGAAGATCGCCAAGGATATTTACGTGTTCGGTACTGCTCGCAAGCACGCGCCGTCGAAAATCAAGTCTATACAGTTATTGCGGGGACAGTTGGTAATCTACCTCAGGCTGAAAATATGGACATTCAATATGCCCAGTCTGCTATATTTTCTCCGTCAGATTTTGAATTTGCACGCGACGGAATTGTAGGAGAATGCAATCCAAATATTGAAATGGTAGTAATCGGAGATGTTGATTTAGAAATTTTACGAAGACAACGACAATCCGGAACGGTTCGTCAGCTAAAGGACCGTAGACGCGATATTTATTCCCTTCATTATAAGAAGTAAGATGAGGAATAAAACAAAGAGACGATTATCTAGCATCTTGTTTTTTTAAGATGTTCTAGATAATCGTCTCTATTTATACTATGATAGTAGTAATTATCTTTTAAATCATCATTATACTCTTTTAAAACGTCCCACTACTTCTACCGTTTCTGTAATATTAATGAATGCAGTAGGGTCTACTTGGCGGACAAGACGTTTTACCTCACCTAATTCGTACCGAGTTATCACTGTATAGATTACTTTCTTAACATGATCTGTATAGGCTCCGACAGCGTCTACCATCGTAATACCGCGTATGCATTGATTAAGCAATGCTTGTTTCACATCTATGCCCTGCTCCGTTACAATCATAACAGTAAGCTTAATATGTTTGGTATGAATGGTATCAGTGACTTTCCCTACTACGAATCTACTAATTAATGTATATAATGTGATATCCCATCCGAAAATAAATCCTGCAACCACTAGAAGTAAGCAGTTAAATATAAAAATAAGTTCCCCTATGGATACATCTTTATTTTTTGCTAAAATCAACCCAATCACATCGAATCCACCAGTTGAAGCAGCATATCGGAAAACGATACCAGTAGATGCACCGCATATGATACCACCAAAAATGGATGAGAGTAAAATGTCATGAGAAAGCTGTTGTACGGGAATAACGGCCATGGCAATAGTCGATATCACAATAAAATAAATGGTTAGATACGTAATTTTTTTTCCTAAATATTTGTAACTTAAGAAGAATAAAGGTACGTTTAAAATTAATATTAATGTACCAATATTATAATGTGCTACATACCCGATAATCATCCCGATTCCTGCAAAGCCACCACTAATCATTTTGTGGGGAATAAAAAACATATTCATCGATACCGCATATAAAATAGATGCAATAGTAATGACAGCTAGTTGAATAATAAGCTCTGCGTGTCTTGTTTTCAAGATAGGTAAGGATAACAAAGCTGTCTCAGGAACGAAGTCGGCATCGCCTAATTGTGCCATAATAAATTGTCATCTCCAAGTTCTTTTTTTTCTACATCACGAGAATAAATCTTTTTTCCAATTAATACAACTCTTTTTGGCTTAGACGTAATTTTAAAAATTTTCTTACATTTTCTAACGAGATATATGTGATGAACTGCATATGTATAGCAGATTTTTTGTTTACATGTTGGGAATTACTAAAATGTTAGAGGAGAGATAGGATGAAATTCTCGCTACGCAAAGAATATGTGAGAGTTGAAAACTGGTATGTCATCGATGAAGAGTTCCCATGGCCGATTGAGCAGGTAAAAAGAGATATTATGTCTATGCATCCGTACCATAAGGTCCCTATTATTTTTTGTGATACGTGTGATGCAAATGAAATTCTTTTGGCGCTTGGTGAAGAAGAGGAAGAGTTTCTATTTCCTATGAATGGGTACTATCATCCAAGCAAGGATTTAATTTTTATCTTTACGTGGGATACGTATGAGCAACTACTTGCAACGCTACTTCATGAAATCCATCATCATATGCAGTTTCAAAACAAGCACGGCAAGATGCAATATCAGGCAGAACGTCATTTGCCCTATGAAGCAAGATCTTTCGAGAAGGATGCAAGGGAGTTTGCAAGAGAGAAAATGTTGTTATATAAACAAAAGATGAATCATCTATGACATAGCCCTAGTATACTCTGTGTGATAAGATAATGAAAAATAAGGAATAAAATCCATTTTTCGTTATGATTGAATGGGGGCTATGTATTGATTCATTTAAAAGCAGTAGCAGATTGTACATGGAACGAAGCATTGCAAGCGTGGAATGAGGGATTTCAAGGCTATTTTGTAGATGTACAAATGAATAGTATGCAGTTTACAAAGCGCCTTGCGATGCTAGAATTGTCGCCTGACCGGTCCGTTGTTGCATTTGAGGACAAAAAACCAGTTGGCATTCTTCTTACTGGAATTCGAATGATTTCGGGGCAAAAAATAGCTTGGAATGGGGGAACGGCAGTAGCGGAATGTGCAGAGGGCAAGGGAATTGGAAGAAGGATGATCGAGTATATACTCGATTGCTACCGAGAAGAGGATGTGGATGTAGCAACATTGGAAGCGATAAGTGAAAATGAAAAGGCGATTGCTCTCTATGAGAAGAAGGGTTATAAGGTGAGTGACTCTTTGTTTTACATGGAGCAAACAGGAATTATACCGAATACGATTGTTTCTCATGCGGAATATCCTTTATACAGCGCACCGGCTTCTAGACTAGAAACCTTACCTTTCTACGGTGCTACTGCGCCGTGGCAATGTCATGCATCTCACATTCAAGACGCCCTTGCATACATAGCTTCTGATTCGATCGGAAATGAAATCGGTTATCTCTTATATAAGTATACCTATAAGAAGAGCGGAGAACTAGATGGAATCGCACTGTATCAATGTGTAGTAGATTCGCATGAAAATGAGGCGCATGTAATAGAGACGATGCTTCATGCCATCTTGCATCCAGAGCAGGCGATAAAACGAACAGCCGTGCATATACAAGCTTCAAATAATGAAGTCATTTCCATATTAAGCCGAATCGGATTTGAAACGAAGGTAAAGCAAGTTCAGATGATAGTTAGACTAAAAGAATAAGATAGGAAATTGAAAAAAGAAGATAGCATAATCTATCTTCTTTTTTTATTAAGGAGTATGGATACATATAATTGCTACTACTAGGCCAAGAATAAGGATGACGCTTTTGAGTTTGCAAAGGACTGTAGAATGTCTGTAACAATTTGCTGTGAGCTTTCTTCTCGGTGTAGATGGTACAAAGCTTCACGCATTTCGGTAAGTTTATTGGAATGGTTTAACAAATACAACGTTTCTTTCACGATGCTTTCTTTATCTCTTACGGTAACGGAAGCACCAATCTTACAGAAATAAAGAGAGTTTTCGTTTTCTTGTCCAGGCACCGGTTTGTATAAGATGGTAGGGAGCTGTTTTGCTATTGTTTCAGATAAAGTAATTCCACCTGGTTTCGTTATCATAACATCTGCTAGCTCATACAATTCATGCACATCATCCACGTAACCGAATAGCTTTAACTGATCCTCGTAGCTACTTTTTAATTTACTTAATTGATTGAATAGCTTTTGATTGCGACCGCATACGATAATAATTTCCATGTCACTACGATCTAACAAATTGGATGCAATCCATTTTAAATCCTTTACGACTCCTTGGGCACCAGCCATAATAAGGAGTTTTTTCTTATCTGGATGCAATTGATATTTATTTAATAGGTAATTAGCATCTTTTTCTGCTTCGAATGCTTTGCGAATAGGAATACCGCTTACGTAAATTCTCTCTGCAGGAATGCCGCTTTGGATAATTTTTTGTTTAACATCCTCTGTAGCAACGTAATAACGGTCAATTTCCGGATGGACCCATGTACTGTGTAAACAGTAGTCCGTTACGACAGTGTAAATACGGAATTTATTTTGCGATTTTTTTCGCCATTCGGGTACGGTCCCTACTGGAAAGGTTGTAATAATGATATCGGGCTGCTTCGATTGAATGATGGACTCCAATTGCTTTTCGCCGAGTTTATTATACAGCTTTCCTGCCTTTGTGCTATACATTTTATCCATACCATAGAAAAACATTTTATAGAGAGAAGAACCGATAGAGAAAGATTGCTTGTATAAAAACTTAGCAGCTTCATTCCAATATGGATAAGCTTCAGCGTATAAGTCAAAAATTTCGACGGTGCCAATTCCTAATTCCTCAAACGTATGCTTTAGCGCATGAGATACTTGGTTATGACCGTTCCCAAAGCTAGCTGTAACGAGTAGTACTTTTGGCTGTGCTCTCATTTCGTCCTCCTTGAAGGATGTGAATTATAGTTTTCAAACTTATTGTACAGGAAAAAACTAAAGGAATTGTAACATAAACCTTAAGAATTTCTGAAGATTTCCATAAACTTGCTATGGAATACGAGTTACTTCTTAATAATATATAGTATGAAAAGACCTTCACTCCTCTACCCTAGCTGATTTACGGAATGAGTTTTTTTTATTCTTAAGAGGAGAAAAGACTTGTATATTCATATATTTCTTTTTATTTGGGGGGAGTTCAAGTATTTGTATGGGAATCAAGAGTATGGATAACTAGGTTCTTTCCATTCTATGAAAGGTATTGGGAGTATATGTGAAGTTATGTGTAAGAATGCCTTCTTACTAGCTATGAGTACCAATCTAATTTAAAACCTCTTATTAAGTATAGTACATGAAGTTAAAAAAAGTGAACAGACAAATATTTGTTTTTCCTTTTTCTAAACGGGCATACTAACGTAAAAGAAGGTGATGACATGGCCTTTGCAGCCAATCCTTTTCTATCCGAAAGCGATAGAAAACAATTTCGAAGAGAACGAACTTTGTTTCTTGCTGCTATTTCTTCGGGAACCATCTTAAATCCATTAAATTCCTCTATTATATCTATGGCGCTGCATGATATTCAAACTACATTCGTTATTTCCTTTGCTACGACTTCTTGGGTGATCTCTGTCTATTATATAGCAAGTGCAATTGGGCAGCCTGTTATGGGGAGATTATCCGATTTAGTTGGAAAACGAACCATATTTCTAGCTGGATTAGCTGTCGCAATGCTTGCTGTGTGCGGTGCACCGTTTATTTCTTCCTTTTCTTCGTTATTATTGTTACGAATCCTGCAAGCAATTGGTACAAGTGCGATCTTTCCATCCGGCATGGGAATGATTCGCGAGCATATATTTTATAAGCAAGCTTATGCTGTATCTGTGATTTCAGTGTTTAATTCGGTAACGGTTGCTATTGGCCCCACCATCGGAGGATTTGCTATTTCCTACGGCGGGTGGCTTGCCATCTTTATGACAAATGTCCCCTTTCTGCTCGTTAGCTTTCTTCTGGCTTGGTTCGTTCTTCCGAAAGAAGAACATGACAAACCAGCGAAGAGAAAGGCAACAGATTTTGATTTTCCCGGCATTCTCTTATTTACTGCCACACTCGTTTTTCTTCTATTATTTCTATTATCATTAAAATCAAATGTAAATTATGTCTACGGCTTACTGGGCGTTGCGGCGCTGTTCTTTTTTATTAAACGCGAAGCAACGATGCCGAATCCGTTTATAGATGTTCGGCTCTTTCAGACCAACAAAGCACTACGTTCCATCAACTGTATGTTTGTATTGTTAAACATATATAATTATGCATTGTTATTTGGACTTCCCACATTCTTTGTGCAGCGAATGGGAGCAGACATAAAGGTGATTGGTCTACTTATGTTTTTTATCGCAGGTTTTTCTATTGTAATCTCTCCTATTACGGGAAAATGGATTGATGCATCAGGCACCGTCGTTCCGTTACTTGTTGGATCCTTGCTTTTGTTAGTTGGTGCATTCCTTGTAACTGTATGTTTCAGTTTTGTTACATTATATTGGTGTATTCCGATTCTTTCTTTAATCGGGTTGGGGTATGGGTTACTGAATGTAAGCTTGCAGGCAGCTATGCTACAGGCTGCTCCTACAGAAAAGATTGGAATTGCTTCTGGATTATTTCAAACATCTCGTTATATAGGTGCGATTTTTTCATCCCTGTTATTAGCGATGATTACATCTGAAAGCGGTAACGAAATTCCGATTCATCTGTTTGGAGGAATTCTTGTCTTAATCGCTGTTATATCAACAATGATGAGCTTTCGAATTCATAAGAAGTAAGGAAGAATAGGTAGTAAAAAAAATCGAAAAAAAGTATATTTTTTTATTGCTGAAACGAATTTCTTGTGTTACATTTATGTTACAAAAGTTACAGCAAATGATGTTGCGTAACAAAAAAACGAAGAAACGTGTTAAACATTACAAAAACACAATAATGAGGAGAGAGAACGATGAACAACAAAAAAGTGGTATTAACAAAAACAGATTTAATTGGATACGGCGGCGGAGCAGCAGCTATTTCAGCAATTATCATGGTGTTTACAGTATTTTTCGGTTAATCCATACTAACGTCTTACAACTGGGAGAGTAGCTATTGAATAACGTGCATACTCATATATATAGGCAAAGAGGCTGACGAAATGAAACAATTGTGTTCATTTGGGAAGGCCTCTTTTTAGTTTACATACTCCGATACACTTGCGTTACAATAAGAAAAGAGGTTTCAAAAATGAGGAGGAATTCGAATGGCTATTGTTGATATTAGTATTATTCCGATTGGCACTGGTTCAACGAGCGTAAGTGGATATGTTGCACAGGTGCATAAAGTGTTAGATCAAAATGCAAGCCGTGTTAAGTATAAGCTCACTCCGATGAATACGGTAATAGAAGGAGAATTGCCTATATTATTGGAAGTAATCCAACAAATGCATGAAGTGCCGTTTCAAAACGGAGCTGCTCGTGTCTCCACGACAATTCGAATCGATGATCGCCGGGATCAGGTAAGCACGATGGAACAAAAACTTCAATCTGTGCAGGAAAAACTAGACTAAAAATGTGAGGGACCGCTAGGAAGATTTCTGTCTAGCGGTTATTCATGTTTTCCTTTGGTTCAAAATAAAATAAAGCAAGGAATGATAAAAATGGAGAAAATGTTTCAAGAACAAATAGATGGGTTGCTTGAAAAATATACGGAGCTTTTGCTAGGTGAGACGAACGAGGAATGGAAGGTAAAGGTACAAATATGGGCCTTATATTCACATATTGCAAAGTCAATGCCAGCTTTAGCAAAGCATTGGAACGGCGAATATCCAGAAGCGAAAAAAATGATGGTACAAATTGTTCAGGATATTAAAGAAATGAATGAAAAACAACGAAGTAAGTAAAGGATGAAGCATAAGGCCGATTTTACGTGACGGGGTGAATGAAATGAGTCAGCTTATACGCAACTTTTTTTTATTTTTATCAAAAAATAAAACGTTGATTAAAATGGCTAAGCATTTCGGCTTGCGATTCGGAGCATCCCGCTTTGTAGCTGGGGAGAGTATTCAATCTGCCATCGCTGCTATTCGAAGCTTAAATAAAAAGCATCTTACTGTTACCATTGATTATCTAGGTGAGTTTATCAAGGATGAACATGAGGCAAGGGAAATTGCCGATCAATCGATAGCAGCCATTTATGCTATAGGTAAACAACAGTTACATGCGCATGTCTCAGTAAAATTAACTTCACTAGGCCTTGATCTTTCTGAAAATTTAGCCCTATTTCATATGCGCCGAATTTTAAAGGCTGCAATGGAGAATGGTATTTTTGTCACAATTGATATGGAGGACTATTCCCGCTGCGAGAAGACATTGGATATTTTTAAGCTATTAAAGGATGAGTATGAGAATGTAGGGACGGTTTTGCAAGCTTATTTATTTCGAACGGAAAAAGATATGGAAGAATTAAATAAATACCATCCGAATTTACGGATTGTAAAAGGTGCTTATAAAGAATCTGGGAAGGTGTCCTTCCTAGATAAAAAGGATGTGGATGATAACTATAAGCGATTGGTTCGCATCCATTTGTTAAATGGTAATTTTACAGCGGTTGCGACCCATGATGATTCAATCATAGAGTATGTGAAACATTTAATCGAAGAATATCATATTCCACGCTCGAGTTTTGAATTTCAAATGCTATATGGTATCCGGCCAGAACGACAAGTAGAACTTGTAAAGGAAGGCTACAATATGCGTGTATACGTACCATACGGTAAGGATTGGTATGGCTATTTCATGCGCCGCCTAGCAGAGCGTCCAGCCAACGTTGCATTTGTATTGAAAAGCTTGTTTAAAAAATAAGCAGAATTTAGCCTGAATTATACCAACCCGTGAAAAAAAGCTTTCGAGTGGTAACAAAAGAGTTTCGATTATGCCCGTTTACGGGAAAAAAGGATGAGGGCGGTAACAAAACAACTTCGATTGTGCCCGCTCACGGGAAAAAAGGATGAGGGCGGTAACAAAAGAGCTTCGATTATGCCCGCTCGCGGGAAAAGGATGAGAGCAGTAACAAAATGCCCGCACATATAAGGTACCATCGCACCTATTTTTCAAAGTTCATACTTTTTCAGAACCCTTCTATAGTAGAGGTGGTCTTCTGTTTCACTGAAGTGCAAAGTGCGCCATTGATTCAGCATCCTTGTAGAGATGTTCTTTATCCGATTTTAAGACAACAGTAATAATCTTTCTCCCGTTCTTTTCCTCAATGGCAACCAGCGTATAACCAGAACCATCTGTTCGTCCGCTTTTGCTAGCAATGGCATAGGGGTCATGGAAGAGCTCTTTTCGCCCGTCATTTGTAATCTCTTTTCGTTGCAGGGAAGTTTGAATGGTTGTTGTAACTTGGCTCATCGCATGTAACACTTCGGGGTGAGTAATTGCGTTTTTTGTAATAAGTGCAAAATCGTAAGCGGTGATATGTTGACCGAATGTGTCTGCTCCGCTTGCATTTTGAAAACTGGTATTTGTTGCGCCGAGTTGCTTTGCTCTTTCATTCATTAAAAGGACAAATTGTTCTTTCGAGCCTGCAATGTGCTCAGCTACCGATTCAGCGATTGGATCTAAACTAATGGTTAGCATAAGCTTGATTGCTTCATCTCGTGTTATCTTTTCACCTGCATGTAGCGTAATTTTGGAGGTTCCAGACTCGGTATCAATCGCATGCTGCGTAATGGTAATCTGTTCATTAGGCTTTACCTTTTCAAGTAATAGCAATGTAGTCATTATTTTGGCTAGACTAGCAGGAGATGAGATGTCTCTCTCGTTTTTTCCAAAGAGAATTTCTCCGGAAGTAGCATCTATTGTAACGCCATAAGTTCCCGTTATTTCTGGATGAGAAGGAAAAGCATTCGTTTTGGCGTTCATCATGAAAAAAGCATATAGTAAGGATAAAACGAATACTATTCCACTAATATAGAGCAAATTATGCTTCATTTTCTCATCCCCTGTATTTACGAATATCTCATGAAAAAAGGCGGACACGCACTCTACTTCTCAGTATGCCACGAGTTCCGCCTTTTGTTCTTAATTTACTTATTGTTCTCCCATATTTTGTTTTCCATACTGTTGATTATTACCTTGCTTACCCTTTTCTTTTGGAAGATTAGAAGGACCTGCATTTCCCGTTGCACTTGCTGCACTGATTGCACCTTTTGACGGATTTTTTTTCATCTTTGCCATAATACCCACCTCCTATCTATACTATTTCCAAAATAAGTGAAAACATGTAAATTTTATTAGTAAATATATTGCGGAAATTCACACTATGTTTTATATTTGAAAGTAGATAACTCATTCCAACAGGGCATCTTTTTTTTACAGAAAAAATGAATGAGTATTCATTCAAGCGTTAAGGGGGAAAAGGGATGTTTCAAATTCGAAAAGCTGCTGTCCTTGGTTCAGGTGTAATGGGGTCTGGGATTGCGGCACACTTGGCAAACATAGGAATTCCAACATTATTATTAGACATTGTTCCGAAAACGCTTACAGATAAAGAATCTGCAAAGGGATTAACGTTAGAAAGCAAAGAAGTGCGTAATCGATTTAGCCGCAGCGCAATAGAAAAGCTAGGGAAACAAAAACCTGCACCTCTTACTGCTAAAGAAAATGTCGCTCTAATTGAATGTGGAAATTTAGAAGATGATATAGAGCGTCTAGGAGAGGTTGATTGGATTATTGAAGTTGTGGTAGAGAAGCTTGAAGTGAAGCAGCAATTGTTTGAAAAGGTAGATCGTGTTCGGAAGAAAGGTACCGTTGTAAGTTCTAATACTTCTGGTATTTCCATCGAAGCGATGGCTGAAGGTCGATCAGAGGATTTTCAAACACACTTTTTAGGTACACACTTTTTTAACCCACCGCGGTATTTAAAGCTACTTGAAATGATTCCAACCGAGAAGACGGACCCAAGCGTTCTGACGTTTATGAAAACGTTCGGAGAAGATACGCTCGGAAAAGGTGTTGTCATTGCAAAGGATACGCCGAATTTCATTGCGAACCGAATTGGCACATATGGCTTGCTTATTACACTACAAGAAATGTTAGCTAAGGGATATAGTGCTGGTGAAGTAGATTCTGTGACCGGACCTTTAATTGGACGTCCAAAAAGTGCAACATTCCGAACGCTCGATGTGGTGGGGCTAGATACATTCGTACATGTTTCTAACAACGTATACGAAAATGTGCGAGAAGAAGAACGCGAAGTATTTAAAGTTCCTGAATTTATGCTAAAGATGTTGGAAAATAATTGGCTAGGAAGTAAAACGGGGCAAGGCTTCTTCTTAAAGCAAGGTAAAGAAATTCTTGAACTGGACCCAATAACCTTCGAATATGGTCCGCGAAAAAAGCTTGCGACCGCTTCTACCGAAATGAGCAAGCAAGAAAAGAGACTAGTAAATAAGCTGAAGACACTCGTGTATGCCGAGGACCGTGCGGGTACATTGCTGCAAGCTATTATACTTCCGACGTTACTTTATTCTGCAAAATTATATAAAGACATAGCAGATCATATTGTTTCCATTGACCAAGCAATGAAATGGGGATTTGGATGGGAACTAGGCCCATTTGAAACATGGGATGCAATTGGGGTACGCCGCAGTGTAGAAAAAATAAAAGAGAATGGTTCTACTGTGCCGGCTTGGGTTGAGGAGATGCTAGCAAATGGATTCGAAACGTTTTATAAACAAGATAATGGTAACACCTATTACTATGATGACGGTCTATATAAAGCTGTAGAGCAAAATAAAAAGAATATTAATTTGCAGCTTGTTAAAGAAGAAAAGGGTGTTCGTAAGAAAAATAGCGGAGCAAGTTTAATTGACATCGGTGATGGCGTACTCTGCTTGGAATTTCACTCGCCAAGTAATGCGATCGGAACAGATTTTACGCAAATGCTTTCCTATGCCATTGATGAGGTTGAACGGAATTATAAAGGACTGGTCATCGGCAACCATGGGAAAAACTTCTGCGTGGGAGCAAATCTTGCCATGATGTTAATGGAAGCACAAGATGAAAATTATGATGAAATTAACCATGTCGTTAAGCAATTTCAAGATACTCTTATGAAAGTAAAGTATAGCTCCAAGCCAGTCGTTGTTGCTCCGCATGGCATGACACTAGGCGGAGGTGCTGAAATTTGTTTGCCAGCTGCTAGCATCCAGGCTTCTAGTGAAACGTATATAGGTCTAGTAGAAGCCTCAGTAGGATTAATCCCTGGCGGAGGCGGAAACAAAGAACTATATATAAAGCATTTAAACAAAATGAAGAGCGGCGTAGAGATTGATTTGTTGAAGGTTGCGAGCAAAGTATTTGAAACAATTGCTATGGCAAAGGTATCAACATCGGCGCAAGAAGCAGTTATCTCAA
>NZ_JBXKMX010000214.1:0-8656 GCF_056992975.1 Ectobacillus sp.
CAACACCTTTATGTTGTCCTTCTTGAAATTCAATAACATCACCTTTATCCACGATAAAAATGTGATCATTATCTATTCCAATATCTCGAGCTAATTTTGCATGAGCCGTTTGCATACGGTATTCACCGTGAACTGGAATAAAATATTTTGGCTTCATCAAGTTCAGCATAAGCTTCAGCTCTTCTTGACTGCCATGACCGGATACATGAATCTTTCTTTGTCCAGAATAAATTACATTCGCGCCAGCTCTAAATAATAAATCTACTGTTTTAGAAACAGAAGTTTCATTTCCTGGAATTGGCGAAGCAGCGATAATAACTGTATCATTTGGCCGAATAGAAACTTGCTTATGTGCTTGTTTTGCCATTCGAGATAATGCAGCCATTGGCTCTCCTTGACTACCTGTCGTTAAAATTGCAATCTGATGATCGTCGTATTGGTCAATATCTTGAGATGAAATGATCATATCTTGGGGGATATGTAAGTAACCTAAAGTATTAGCAACATCGACAACTTTCACCATACTCTTTCCTACCACTGCCACTTTACGATCATGTTCTTGTGCTGCATCAAATACTTGCTGAATTCGGTGCACATTGGATGCGAAGGTTGCGATTAAAATTCGACCTTCTGCACTACTAAAAACTTTGGAAATTTCTGCTCCCACTGCCTTTTCGGATCCAGTGTAACCTGGGCGCTCTGCATTTGTGCTATCTGAAAGCAAACAAAGAACCCCGTCATTGCCTAACTTAGCCATTTTACCAATGTCCGCACGATAGTTATCCACTGGCGTTTGGTCAAATTTAAAATCTCCTGTGTAGACGATTGCTCCCTGCGATGTATGAACTGCAACTCCTACTGAATCAGGTATACTGTGGTTCGTTCGAAAAAATGATACAGATGTTTGGTCAAACATAACGATTGAATTTGCATCAATTGGTTTCAATGTGACGCGACCGAGCAGATCTGCTTCTCGTAATTTTTCTTCTAATAATCCTAATGTTAAACGAGTCCCGTAAACCGGGATTTGCAGCTTCCTTAGTACGTATGAAATGCCGCCTATATGATCTTCGTGACCGTGCGTTAAAAATAATGCTTTTACTCGTTCTTTATTTTCTTCTAAATATGTAATGTCAGGTATTACTACATCAATTCCGAACATTCCTTCTTCCGGAAATTTAAGACCAGCATCTACAATAAAAATATCAGAATCTACTTCGACTCCATACATATTCTTCCCGATTTCCCCTACTCCACCTAAGGAAAATACTCTTACTTTTTCTATCTCTTTCTTTCTCACCTTATAGCCTCCCCATGATGGGCATAACCGTACTAAGTCACTTACGAGTATTATAACTGAAATAAGAAATAGAAAACAAGTTAAAATCTTTACTCGTAAGTCATGAATATTCATAAAACCGTATTTTCCTTCACTTTCTTGCATAAACTAACATAAAAAAAACCACAGTGGTTTTCACTGTGGCATAACTACGTATAGGTTCGTAATAGATATTTACTTTTGAATAGTATTTATTACTTGCTCAAGTCGGAATTGTTCTTCATCCGTTAATGGGATAAGAGGTAGCCGAACGGAACCGACGTCTATTCCATTTATAGCAAGGGCTGCTTTTACAGCCGTTGGATTTGGAGCCATAAATACCGCTTTTGTTACACGTAGTAAAAGCTGATGAAGATTTTGCGCTTTCTTGTAATCCCCAGCATAAAAAGCGGAAATCATTTCTTGCATTTCATTTCCAATAATATGCGCAGCAACTGAAATGACGCCATTTGCTCCTACCGCTAGAGCTGGAAGTGTTAAGCCATCATCCCCGCTGTATACAGCAAAAGTATCATCTGTTTGCTCGATTACTTCAGTCATGGAAAGCACATCGCCTGTAGCGTCCTTTAATGCGACAATGTTTTCAATATGCGATAATCTAACAATTGTTTCCACTGATAACTTTACAACTGTACGTCCTGGAATATTATACAGAATAACAGGAAGCGGTGTGCTATTTGCAATCGTGGAAAAGTGTTGGTACATACCTTCTTGCGATGGTTTATTGTAGTAAGGTACGACTAGCATAACCGCGTCCACACCAGCTTCTTCTGCCTTTTTCGTTAGCTCTATAGAAGCACGAGTATTATTACTGCCCGTACCAGCAATAACAGGTACCCGACCATTTGCTGCACTTACAACATGCCGAAATAGCGCTATTTTCTCGTCTGTCGTAAGCGTTGGAGATTCGCCTGTTGTACCACATACGACCAATGCAGTTGTTCCGTGCCCAATCAAATAATCCACAAGTTCTGTTGTTTTTGCAAAATCAATATTTCCATCGCGATCGAATGGTGTTACCATAGCGGTTGCGACTGTGCCAAAATCTATCATGCTCCCACTCCTTGACTTTATGCTTCTTTCGATAATGCAAAAGCGTCATGTAAAGCGTTCACGGCTGTTACGAGATCACTCTCATTTACAAGCGTCCAAATCGTCGTATGGCTATCAGCTGATTGCAATATTTGCACTCCGTTTTCGGACAAAGCTGTAACAATGGTAGAAGTCACACCAGGTACCCCAGTCATACCTGCTCCGACGATGGATACTTTCGCACAGTGTCTTGTAACACTTGGATCATAACCAATTCGATGGAGAACTTCAATTGCTAGGTCCGCTACGTCGTCATTTACTGTGTATGCAACGCCATTTGGAGAAATACTAATTAAATCCACACTAATCTGATTGTTGGCCATTTCTTTAAATACCTGTGCTTGTAAATTGTATGGCGCATTTTTTACGTAAACTTTTATTTGCGTTACATTTGATACATGTGCAATACCTGTTACAGGTCGTTCCTTTATGAGCCGCCCTTGACCAATACCTTCATACTCCGAAACAAGAGTCCCTGTACTATCGGAATAAGTAGAACGAACACGCAATGGAACTTTCGCCTTCATCGCAATTTCAACTGCACGGGGATGTATAACTTTCGCACCTTGATATGCCATATTACAAATTTCATTATAAGTTACCATTTCAAGCGGTCTTGCATCTTTCACGATACGAGGATCTGCGGTCATTATTCCTTCTACATCTGTGAAGATATCAATGTATTCTGCCTGAAGAGCAACCCCTAATGCAGCGGCAGATGTATCGCTGCCGCCTCGTCCAAGCGTTGTAATATCCCCATTCACTGTTTGACCTTGAAATCCAGTTACAACAACAACATCAGCATGTTGAAATTCTTCCAGCACCCGATCACATTTCATTTCGATAATTCTCGCATTGGTAAAATCTTCTGTTGTGATAAAACCAGCTTGTGCACCGGTTAATGCTGCTGATTTAATCCCTTCACCATTTAACATATCAGAAAATACAATAGCCGAAATAAGCTCGCCACATGATAAAAGTAAATCCTTTTCTCGGTTAGAGATATGGGACTGTTTGTCATGTACGAGACTAAGGAGAGTATCGGTAGCATAAGGCTCTCCTTTACGCCCCATTGCGGATACAACAACAACAACTTTATACCCTTCCTGAATGGCATTTGAAATGTGGCGAAGTGCATGTTTTCTTCCTTTTTCGTCGCGTACTGATGTACCGCCGAATTTCTGTATAATTATTTTCATATTTTGGCACCTTCTTTAAAAACTTACACGAGACCTAATTTTATAAGACCCTCCGCAATTTGAACAGAATTCCATGCAGCACCCTTTAATAAATTATCGGATACTACCCAAAGATGGAATCCTTTATCATTATTTAAGTCTTTACGAATACGTCCAACGAATACTTCATTTTTTCCTGTAGCATAAAGTGGCATTGGATATTCTTGCTCCGCTGGATTATCTTGCACTACAATACCATCTGAAGTTGCTAGCAGATTACGAATATCATCTGCCGTTACACCTTCGTTTTCTACTTCAATATACACAGATTCAGAGTGACCAGCTACGATAGGAAGACGAACACAAGTAGCTGCCACTTCAAGTTCTGGCATATGCATAATCTTTTTCGTTTCATTAATCATTTTCATTTCTTCATAAGTGAAACCATTATCTTCGAACACATCAATTTGTGGGATTGTATTAAATGCGATTGGATAATGTTTCTCCCCACTTTTTACTGGTAAAATATTCGCTTGTACTTCTTCTCCGCTTAACATCGCTCTAGATTGTTCTTTCAATTCTTCAATTGCAGTTGTACCTGCACCAGAAACTGCTTGATACGTACTAACAATTACTCGTTTTAATCCGTAAGAAGCACGAATCGGTTCAAGTGCTACAACCATTTGAATTGTAGAACAGTTTGGATTTGCGATAATACCATTATGTTGAAAAACATCCTTCTCGTTAACTTCAGGTACAACGAGTGGAACGTTTGGATCCATACGAAATGCACTTGTATTATCAACAACAATAGCACCGCGCTTCGCTGCTTCAGGTGCTAGCAATTTAGAAACGGATCCACCAGCACTAAAGAGTGCGATATCTACAGATTCAAAGCTCTCAGGTGTTGCCTCTTGTACCGTTACTTCTTCTCCTTTAAAGGAAATCTTCTTGCCAGCAGAACGCTTAGAAGATAATAACGTCAGCTTTTCTATTGGAAAGTTGCGTTTTTCTAACGTATTTAACATTTGTTCACCAACTGCGCCGGTTGCTCCAACTACAGCGACATGAAAAGATTTTTTCTTTTCCATCACTATACCCCTTTCTACATACATCCTGTACTTATAAAAAGATGAGGGTATCCTCCATCTTTATGAAATCAATAATACCACATTGTAAGGTACGTTTGATGTTTTTTCGAAAAATTCCCTATGTTTAAAATGATTAATTATTCATGTATTTGAATTTTTCCACAATAACCGGCTGAAGTTGTTTACCTTCTAATGCCATACTGATTGTATCATGTAAAAGCTCCATCCTTGCAACCATTGAACTTGGCTTTTTATCAGGAGCGTCCTGACCAAATGGAACAAAATACATATTTCTTGCTGCCATAAGACGCATTAAAATGTAACCAACAGGATGTAACCACATTCACTTATATTTAAACTGTCGACTGGTGGGACATCTTATCCCTTCACGCAAGTTCTGTTCATTAATACATGATTAATAGTGATTCATTGCAGATCTATATGATCAGAGTAGTTCCAATATAAATAGCCGTTCCCCACATTATCAAAGCTGAAACTCTATTTAAAACAAACAAAAAACGTCCTGACTTATCTAATTCCCCCGATAGCCTGCCTACCATTGCTAAACCAGCAAACCATATCCACGAAACGAGCATACATACTACTGCAAATGCTGCTTTTTCATATCCAGCATATTGTAAGGAATTGGTTCCAATCACACCAATTGTATCTAAAATAGCATGTGGATTTAATAATGATACAGACATGGCAAACATAATTTGTTTTTTTGGAGAAAACGAAACGGCTTTATCTTGATGAAGAGCTGGTTTGCTTCTCCATGTAACAATCCCCATATAGAATAAAAAACAAATTCCAATCAAAAGTAAAACGGTTTTAAGCCAGTAATAAGTTAGGACAACAACCGATACACCTAACACGGCCAACGAAATTAATAATGTATCGCAAAGAGATGCGGTAATAATAACAGGTAACACCTTCACATACTTTGACTGAACCGCTCCCTGGTTAAACACAAACACATTTTGTACACCTAATGGTAAAATTAATCCAAATGCTAAAAGGAAACCATGAAAAATTGCTGCTATCATTTCTTATCCTCCAACTTGATCGTTGTTACCATTGTATAAGAAAAATCTAGGTAAGTCGCCATCAATGATATATAGAGAAAAAAACTAGGAGGGTATCTTTTGTCAGGAGAACTATATTAATTGTGTCTGAAGGACTTCAGGCATTGCAATTCATATAGTTAGACTTATTGCACCGCGGCTCGATCATTTTTCTTGAAAGCAGCTACCGCATTTCAACGTCTACAATGTCTATATAAGGCACCGTATGCTCCTCACCATGTATGGTTTTCACTTCAATACATCGATAAATAGTACTAATATTTTCTAGCAGACCTTCATACAAATAAAAATGTCCATCACTGTAATACGTAACAGCAATGGCTAATTTTCGGTTATAGGCCTCCGCCAATGTACGATTAATTTCGTCTATCTTATTTTCATCCAAAATCGGTCGTGCTACCTTCTTTTGCTCCTGAATCATTCGTTTCACCCCTTCAAACTGCGGCGTAATGGCTTGAAAAGCCGCCCACTTTTTCATGCCTCGTTCACTGATTTGCACAGGGTATCATCCTTTCATTCTGACTTATGTCCACCAATTAACGTATTTCTATGTTTTGCAGTGGAGCCGCTCGTGTAAGAAACTGCCCGAAGTAATGCATTCTTCCCATACTTTCGTCGTATTTCGTCCATCACCAAAGCAAGCTTCTCTTCTTTCCCTCGTTTATCCACATCCTCAAAAATCGAAAGCTGCCGTTCCTCCGCTGCTACAAAATTAGTCAACGACATGCCGATTTGACGCACAGGAGACTGATTATAATACATTTCAAACAGATGCAAACAAACCTTATACAACTCCATCGTAATATTGGTAGGTTCAAAGAGCGTATAGGAGTGGGAAAATCCCCCTCCCCCCGTTGTGCGACTATACCCCACGCTTAGATGAATCGTACGGCATAGCTTTTTCATGCAGCGCATACGAAAGCATACTTCTTCTAGTTGTTCGAGTATGAGTATCTTCAATTCTTGTATATCTACATAATCACGCATCAATATTTGTGATTTTCCAATTGACGTGGAAACAGGAGTATATGGCTCGTCAATTTGACTTTCATCCATTCCATTTGCGTGTTGCCGAAGCTCAAGTCCTAAAACTCCAAGTTCTTTCTTTAAAAGTGCAACTGGATGTTTTGCAAGTTGTTGCACACTAAAAATGCCCATTCTGTTCAAACGACGCTCAGTTCTTACGTTAATTCCGTACATTTCCGTTAAAGGCAAAGGCCATAGCTTCCTAGGTACATCCTGTATCGTCCATTCATCAATACCATCCTTTACTTTTTTTGCACTGTATAATGCCATTTTCGCCAGAAAAAGATTTGGTCCCATTCCAACCGTTGCTGTGATTCCAGTGGTATCTAAAATATCCTTTTGAATTACTTTTGCTAGCTCCCAAGAAGTCATTTTATACAGTCTTTGATATTTAAAATCAGAAACATCTAAAAAGCTCTCGTCGATTGATAGCGTATGTAAATCATATGGTGCTACGTATTTTAAAAAAATCTCAGTGATAGCATTTGAAATCCGAACATACTCTGCCATCGATGGATTCACAATGATAATGTCTTTCAATGGTTGTATTTCATATAAACGCGAACCCGTCTTAATACCTAATTTCTTTAGCTTTGATGTAGCAGCTAATACAACAGAACCTTGCTGCTCTGTATTACCTACAACCGCTAATTTCACGGTTAAAGGATCTAGTCCACGCATAATAGAAGAAACTGAAGCGAAAAATGATTTTAAATCTATACAGAAGATTGTACGTGCTCGTTGCTGCGTATGATTAAAATGAAATTTCATCTTCCTCCTCCAATATAGAACATTTGTTCCCTTTTGTTATTACTATATGCCAATTGAAAGAAAAATAAAAGTGGAACTTTAAGGAAAAATAATTTATTACTTTCAAAGACAAATATCCTTGCTCGTTGAAGTTCAAACAAGGCAAGGACAAATAATTAAATCACTCGTACTCTGGACTTTAAGCTAAAAAAATGATGTTCGAGATTTTAAAAAACGAAGGAAACAGTTAGTCATTTATATCTCCCTCACTCTAAGAACCTATAGCGTACTTCTCTTCATTCAAAAAAAATTACACAGTTCATTATATTAACGATATTTCATTCCCATACTTGTCTATACTAAATAACTGAGGTGA
Source organism: Ectobacillus sp. (assembly GCF_056992975.1). Classification (NCBI taxonomy): domain Bacteria; kingdom Bacillati; phylum Bacillota; class Bacilli; order Caryophanales; family Bacillaceae; genus Ectobacillus; species Ectobacillus sp. The sequence goes on from NZ_JBXKMX010000214.1 coordinate 7,941, forward strand.
TGAAATTGGCACAATGGATCTATTCACATTTTATTAACACTATATTTTTTATTATATCCGTATTTGGTCTGGTCATTTTTGTACTCATACTGCAAATTCGTAGTGTTCTAAAAAAATAAGTAGAAAGCCAGTATTCTTATTCTCTTTGTATATCGGGTAATGTATAATCCGCCTGCCTCATAAGATCTTCTATTATCATCCATCCAGCTTCGTGATATTCACGAAGTACGGCTTCAATTTCTTCCTCGCTCATAGGAGGCGGTGCGACAATATGGACAGTTGCATTCCCAATCTTATAAGTGGCTACATATTTATTGTTCACAGTATCAACACCTTTCGTTAATGTATATGCAACCTTTCTTGACGAACAAACTCTAAAATTGCAGACCTTTTTTATGACTTATCTGTTCTGGCCTCCTAAAAAAGAACGAAGATGAATGAGAGACAAAAAGAACCTCCCTATAGGTTCTTTTTTATGTTCCCTTTAATATGCTTTGATAATGAGGTGATGCTGATGAACCGCGTTGCTATATACTTACGGAAAAGCCGTGCCGATCTGGAAGCAGAAGCTCAAGGCGAGAGTGAAACCCTTTCAAAACACAAAGAAATCTTATTCAAATTTGCTAAGGATCATCATCTTACTATCATTGCTACTTATCAAGAAATTGCTTCCGGCGAAAGCCTTGTGCATCGTCCCGAAATGCTACGGTTGCTTG
>NZ_JBXKMX010000215.1:0-7575 GCF_056992975.1 Ectobacillus sp.
AACCCATTGTTGCTGCAAGCTTATTCGTTGCAATCGCAGCAGAAGGGGGCAATCCAATAAAAAGCAAAGCAGGAATTGAAATAAGTCCGCCTCCCCCGACAACCGAATCAATAAATGATGCTAAAAATCCAAATGCCATAAGGAATAATATGATTTCTATACTCAGATGCTCCATGCTCACTTTCCCTCTATTCAATTGTAAAATATGTAAAAGGCTGTTCCCTCAAACAAAGGAAACAGCCAATCCTTAATCAAAAACTTGAACGGTTGGTTTATCTTGGTTCACATCACGAACGATAATGGCCTCTGGCTTATCAACGGAATGAATATTCACTTGTACTTTAATATAGTTTGGAAATTGGTCCATCACAAGACTGGCAACATATTGTGTAAATCCAATTACCTCTGCTTTCCCATTAAACTGAACAGGAATATCCAAATCCAAACTCTTCAACTGATTATCCTTGTAGAAGCCTTTTCCGACAACAGCTGTAAAGTTATTTGGAAAATAATCAGATATACTCGTTTTAAAATTTAAAAGTCTCGTTGCATCTTCCCTAACATCGTTAGAAGCCTGCGTAGATGGGAACAAATAATATTTCTCGTTAACATCCTTCCATCCGTCTACTTTCGTCTGGCCTTTATCTAAATTTACGTACGTAAGATAATTTCCAGGAATAAGGGACGATTTTGTTTGCTGACGATAAATTGCAATGGTAATCGGAACATTCCTTGCTTCTGTACTTTTTGAATATAACGTATCCAAAACAGATTGCGCCATTTGTTTTCCCTGCGTAATCGTGTCTTGAAGCGGAATCTCATACTCACGAGGATAGCCGCCTTCATTATCGGGAAGATTGGTATAGTAAACACTGTTCATCGCAAGTCCGATGACAATGCCTCCTAGTTTAGCAGTTCCATTACTATCCTTTGTCATAAAATCATGTTCTAAAATATTTGCAAGATAGATCGGGCTTTTTGTGTTTTTTTGATCGGCTGTGCCAGCTGCATTTGCGTCATAGGTTGGATTCAGACCGATATTCGGTATACTCGGTGCATTTTTTACACCTCCTGTTTGAGCCTTAGCATCAGCATCCTTCTGCTGTGCATCGGTTCGTTTACGGAGTAGTAACTGCTGTATGACTGTTGAATCTAAAGATTGTCCTTCTTGAAAATAGTAATCCTTTGTATTAAACGTGTTTTGGGCAATACGCATAAGACCTGATTCATACTCATCTACATCCAAGCGCGTATTTAATCCCTGTAACACTAGTCCCCGCGCTGCTCCAGCCTTAAAAGGGAGAATCGTCTTGTAATATTGATCCGAAATAGAATATTTCGGAACGATAGAATTATCCTTCGTTTGCGTTGACTGTTGCGTAATCTGTCCATTCTTCTGCAAACTCGAACTACATCCGGTAAGAATAAGACCGAGACTTGTTAGTAGCACTACTAGTTTTTTCATTTTTCGTTCGCACCTCTATTTTTTTAACTCCATAGTAAATCTATCTTCATCCCAAATCTCAATACCAAATTTCTCTGCTTGTGCAAGCTTTGAGCCAGCTGCTTCCCCAACGATCACTAAATCTGTATTTTTACTTACACTACCTACTACATTACCGCCTCGTGCTTCAATTTCTTTCTTTGCTTCGCTTCGTCCCATCGTTGCTAGCTTTCCAGTTAGGACAATGGATTTACCAGAAAAGTAGGAGTCAACTGTCTCTACTTCTGATAATGTTGCACCTTTATAAGTCATCGTAACACCATACTCTTGGAGCTTCGCTAGTAGGTGATGCACCTCTTCGTTTGCAAAATAGGCAACGATCGAACTCGCCATTTTTTCTCCAATTTCATTGATAATAGTCAATTCTTCTATCGTAGCTTGCCGCAAGCGTTCCATTGTTTCGAAATGAAGGGCTAACGTACGTGCTGCTTTCGCTCCTACGTGACGAATACCAAGACCAAAAAGGAGCTTCTCTAAGGAGTTTTGTTTCGACAATTGAATAGCAGCTAATAAATTCGTTGCCGATTTCTCACCAAACCGTTCTAATGCAAGCAGTTGCTCCTTCGTTAACGTATATATGTCAGCAACGGTATGCACAAGCTTCTCTTCGTATAACTGTGTAATAACGCGTTCCCCAAGTCCGTCAATATTCATCGCATCCCGCGAAACGAAATGAATGAATCCTTCCCGAATTTGCGCCGGACAAGCAGGATTTAGGCAGCGCAGGGCAACTTCTCCTTCCAATCTCACCAGTTCATCCTTACATTCTGGGCAATGGGAAGGCATATGAAATTCTTGTTCAGTCCCCGTTCTACGCTCTACCAACGGATGCACGACTTCCGGAATAATATCTCCTGCCTTCTTCACTACAACAAAATCACCAATGCGAATGTCCTTTTCACGGATCAGATCTTCGTTATGAAGAGAAGCACGACGCACAATCGTTCCTGCGACGCGAACTGGTTCTAAGTTAGCAGTCGGTGTTACAACACCTGTACGACCTACATTCAATTCAATACTTACTAACTTCGTTACAACCTCTTCGGCTGGAAATTTATATGCTACTGCCCAGCGCGGACTTTTCACAGTTGTTCCGAGTATATTTTGTAATTCTATCTCATCTACTTTAATGACAATGCCATCTATTTCATAATCAAGTGACGGGCGCTTTTCCTGCCATTCCTCTACATAAGCAAGTACATCCTCGATTGTTTCGCAAACTCTGCGATGAGGATTCGTTTTAAACCCTAGTTCACCAAAGAAGTTCAGTGCTTCGCTATGAGAAGCAAGCGGCTTCCCTTCTAGCCCCGCCATCGCATAAACAAAAAAGGAGAGATGTCTTTTTGCTGTTATTTTGGGATCAAGCTGACGTAATGAACCTGCAGCTGCGTTACGCGGATTAGCAAATAACATTTCGCCCTGTTCTTCTTTTTCACGATTCACTCTTGCAAACGACTTCTTAGGCATATATGCCTCGCCTCGTGCTTCTAACGAGAGCGGTTGATGCAGGCGAAGTGGAATCGCCTTAATCGTCTTAATATTGCTCGTAATGTCCTCTCCGATTACACCATCTCCGCGGGTTGCACCTTGTACGAACTTTCCCTCTTCATAATGAAGGGAAACAGCTAGTCCGTCAATCTTTAGCTCACAGACATATCTGACATTTTCTCTGCCAGTTCCTTGGCGTACCTTACGATCAAAGTCACGAATATCTGCTTCATTAAAAGCATTACCAAGGCTTAGCATGGGGGAAGTATGCGTGAACTTTTCAAACATGTCTAACGCATGTCCCCCAATTCGAACCGTTGGTGACTCATCAGACTTAAACTCAGGATGTTCTTCTTCAAGACGTATTAGCTCTTGCATATGGCGATCATATTCAGCATCCGAAACAGATGGGTTGTCTAAAACGTAATATTCGTGATTTAGTTTATTTATTATACCTCGTAGCTCTTCGATGCGATTCTTTATCACTTCGTTTGACATCGTCTCATCCTTTCCTTACACTTTTGAAATCGGCGCAAACTTTGCTAATAATCGTTTGATTCCGGTTGGACTTGGAAATGCAATATCCAGTTCCATTCCCTCATTTTCCCCCTTTACACTCACGACCGTACCAATCCCCCAAATTTTGTGCGACGCTTTGTCACCTACATTCCAGCCTAATTGCTCCCCGCCTGTCGTTTTATACGGCGTTTGAATAATGCGACTAGATTGAAAAGATTTAGCAGATGTCACAGCTGTTTTTTTCTTTTGTGGAACATGGTGAAGCGGCTCTACTAAATTAGCGGGAATTTCTGATATAAAGCGGGATTCTGGATTCATGTTTGTTTTTCCGTAAAGCGTACGCATTTGTGCGTTAGTCACATATAGTTCTTGCTCGGCACGTGTAATAGCAACGTACGCAAGACGTCGTTCTTCTTCCATTTCATTTTCATCCATAAGAGAACGAAGATGTGGAAATATGCCCTCCTCAGCTCCCGCAATAAATACAACAGGAAACTCAAGTCCCTTTGCAGCATGCATGGTCATAAGCAAGACTTCTTCTTGCGTTGTTTCCTCATCCAATTTGTCGATATCTGCTACTAGGGCAAGATCTGTTAAGAAGGAAACTAGACTTTTATCTTCACTTGTATCTTCAAAGCTTCGTGTAACGGATAAAAATTCGTCCAAGTTTTCTAAACGGGATTGCGCTTCTAATGATCGTTCATTTTTTAACATATCCCGGTATCCAGTCTTGTCTAGCACTTCTTCAACGAGTTCGGTAACAGATAAGTAATCATTCATTTGAATCCATCCCGATGTTTGTTCATGAAATTGTGTTACGGCCGTTGTGATTCTTCCACTTAAACCAGCAAAGTCAATTTGCGATAGTACTTCAGATAAGGGAAGATTTTGTTCTGTTCCATAGTTTATGATTTTATCAATGGAAGACGCTCCAATTCCGCGCTTTGGTACATTTATAATTCGTCTAAAACTAATTTCATCGTCTGGATTTGAAATAAAGCGAAGATACGCTAAAATATCTTTAATTTCTTTCCGGTCGTAGAATTTCGTTCCACCAATCATTTTGTACGGAATATTCGATTTCAGCAGTACTTCTTCTATTACACGGGATTGGGCATTTGTCCGGTATAATATGGCATAGTCATCATACTTATGTTTACCTGCTGCCACTTGCTCGCTTATTTTTTTTGCAATAAAATACCCTTCGTCTTGTTCCGTCACGGCATGGTAATAGGAAATCATTCGTCCTGTTTCATTTTCCGTCCATAGTTGCTTTGGCTTCCGATTACTGTTGTATCCGATTACGGCGTTAGCTGCCTGCAGTATGTTTTTTGTGGAGCGATAATTTTGTTCTAGCATAATCATCTTTGCATTCGGATAATCCTTTTCAAAGGAAAGGATATTGGTAATATCTGCCCCGCGCCAGCGATAAATCGATTGATCGGAATCGCCTACTACGCATAAATTCTTTAGGCGCTGTGCAAGCATCTTGATAAGTATATATTGTGCTTTATTTGTATCTTGATATTCATCCACATGAATGTATTGAAATTTACGTTGGTAAAACTCTAATACTTCCGGAACCCGTTCAAATAATTGAATAGTCGTCATAATGAGATCGTCAAAATCAAGGGAACTGTTTTTTCGCAATCGATTTTGATATTCGTCATATACATCACTCACCAACTGCTCATACGGATCAGCAGATGCTTCTTTCGCAAATTGCTTAGGTGAAATTAATTCATTCTTCGCACTGCTAATGCTTCCTATCAACGCGCGCGGATCAAATTTTTTCGGATCAATATTACGCTCTTTCACGATTGTCTTCATAACAGAAAGCTGATCACTACTATCAAGAATCGTAAAGTTACGGCTCATACCGATGCGATCAATATCACGTCGTAATATACGTACACACATGGAGTGGAAGGTTGAAATCCATACATCATTGGCATCCGCCCCGACAAGCTTATCAATTCTTTCTCTCATTTCACGAGCTGCTTTATTCGTAAAGGTAATGGCTACAATGTTCCACGGAGCAATTCCTTTCTCCTGCAGTAAATACGCAATACGATGTGTTAATACCCGCGTCTTTCCACTTCCCGCTCCAGCCATGATTAATAATGGGCCCTCAGTTAGCTTGACCGCATTCTGCTGTTCTTTATTTAAGCCAGCAAGCATGTTTTCAATGTTGCTCATCTTGTCACCTTCCTTACTTCCCTTTTACTGCTCGTACTGTTTTTAATGCTTCTTTGATGTTATCATATACTAAATTTCCTATGACAATGGTATCTGCATATTGAGCCATTTCAATTGCCTGCTTAGCCGTTTCAATTCCGCCACCGTAATAAAACCGTGCATGTTCTAAGTTCCGTTTCACTTGCTTTACAATATTTAGATCTCCGTACATTCCACTATATTCCAAATAAAAAATAGGAAGATGAAGTAGCTTATCTGCAAGATGTGCATAGGCTACTACATCGCTTTCATCCAGTTCACAATTTGCTTCCGTTAGCTTTGCCACCTTCGACTCAGGATTACACACACAATATCCTTCCATCAAAATTTCTTCCCAGTTCATGACATCTCCAAATTCTTTCAATGCTTTTTGATGAAGTCCTGTTATCCATTCTGGGTTCTGACTGTTTAAAACAGAAGGTATGTAATAATAATCAAACCCTGGCGTTAAAGATTCTAAATTCGATACTTCTAGCACACAAGGAACACTATATCTACGAATGCTTGCGAGCATATGTAATACATTATCTAATGTTATTCCATCACTTCCGCCTACGATTATAGCATCCGTTCCAGACTCACAAATTTGTTCTAACTCCTGTTCGCTTAACTCTTTATTTGGGTCAAGCTTAAACACATGTTTCCATTCCTGTATATCGTACATGGACACACCTCTTTCTTACATTGTGCATTATTCCATTATACCAAAGAATTGTGGATTAACGAACAGGTGAAATGTATATTTCCAGTGTACCTATGCTCATTTCACTTTGTAAAATCCCGTTGATTTTTTGCGAAAAAACCATGTTTTTTACTGTTAAAGTGGCTAAAAGTTGGATGGTATAGAGAGAAGTTTGAAGTGAGACAATACATAACGAAATAGAATTTCTATTTCACATGTTACGTCTAATAAGGAGCTGGTTACTGTGTTGAAACCAAACATTGGCACATTAAATGCCCTCATCCGCATTACAATCGGCTTCGCCATGCTGAGCTTTGCCACAGCAAGATTGGTGCGTAAGCCTTGGTGTCTCCTGTCCAAGATTGCGATTGGTTTAGGAGCTATGAAAGTTGCAGAGGGAATTGTGCGTTTCTGTCCCATCACAGAAGCATGGAAGCTAAGCCGTTATATGAATATGATAAGGCCTACTGAACACGCATCCTCGAATGAGCATGCAGGTGCTGCCCATGAGAAAAAAGAGGCCAACTCATCTTCGCAGCATTTCAATGCTTCCGATGAAAAAATAGAGGCAAAGATTGCATCTGACATTTTGGGGTTATAGATGAGAAAAAATGGGTAGTGCAAGGCATGAACTTCGAAATATAGTTACAATGGCAACTACCTATGCGGGCATTAAATTACCACCCGCATCCTTTTTTCCGCGAGCGGGCACTATTGAAGCTCTTTTGTTACCACCCGGAGACCTTTTTCCCCAGAGCGGGCTCAATTGAAGCTCTTTTGTTACCACTCGCATCTTTTTTTCCCGCGAGCGGGCACTATTGAAGCTCTTTTGTTACCGCCAGGTCATCTTTTTCCCGAGTGCGGGCTCAATTGAAGCTCTTTTGTTACCGCCCGGTCACCTTTTTTCCGCGGGCAGGCACAATTGAAGCGCTTTTGTTACCGTCTGGACTCCTTTTTCCCGAGTGCGAGTACAATCGAAGCTCTTTTGTTACCGTCCGGACACTTTTTTCCGAGAGTGAGCACAATCGGAACTTATTGTTACCGTCAGCACCTTTTATTAGATCCGGGTTTTCCCAGTCCGCATTCATAAATAAGGCCCCTGAAAAATTGTACTTTTTCAGTGGCCTTCACCATGCTAGCCGTT
>NZ_JBXKMX010000216.1:0-15020 GCF_056992975.1 Ectobacillus sp.
AAGGGCTTCTCACATCCAACACAGCTACACCATAGGTAACCGAGTCAGGCAATTGCAATGTCTTCTTCCAATAGTAGCCGGGTATTTCATCAAGCGAGCGTAGTTCTACTCCTAAATAAGGTCGCTGTACTTTACCCGTCTTCTGTAGTTCATCAATAATGGGGATAGCCCTTGAGATTGGAATAGCGAGTCCGATTCCTTCGACAGATTTTGCAGCAATTTTCATGCTATTGATTCCAATGAGCTGCCCGGTTGCGTTGATAAGAGCTCCTCCACTATTACCCGGATTAATGGCGGCATCTGTCTGAAGTACCTCGACTTGCCAATCGTAGTGACCGTCTTGATCTAAGTCCACAGGGACAATGCGTTCATTAGCAGAAATAATACCTTGCGTAACAGTTCCAGAAAAATCAAGCCCAAGCGGATTACCAATTGCAATGGCTGGCTCTCCGCGCTTTACCGTATTGCTATCGCCTAGCTCGATTACTTTGCTCGCATATTTTTCATCCATCTGCAACACCGCTAAGTCCATTACAATATCGCTACCTAGCAACGTAACAGGTACTTTTTTCCCATCACTTAAACTTACTTCAATTCGTGTAGCTCCGTCGACTACATGATGGTTGGTAACAATGTAGGCATAGCCGTTTTCTTTTTTATAAATCACACCAGAACCTGTTCCTGCCTCTGCATCGGCTTCCGAGAAGCTATCACGTTGAATATTAATGACACCGACAACGGCGTCTGAAGACTTATCAACTGCATCAACGAACCCAGAGCGAATGTCTACATTCACACTATTTTGAGATTTCGGTGCTGCAGCAAGGTTACGATGCTCACTCGCTTCCGTTTGCCCGGTTTCTTGAATCCACCCCATACGTGTAAACGTAGGTACCATGAAGGCAAACAATGTTGCACCTAACAGTAATCCGGTAACCCCAGAGAATATAACCCTTTTCTGTAGAAATCGGTTTCCAGTTCGCTCATTTGACTCATCTTCTTCAAAGAAAGACATATGGTTTCACCTATCCTTTTCGCAAACTTTTTTCTTATTGTTTACGAAAAGGATAGATTATACGTATTGAATTTTTGTTGGTACATTTGGATCGGTATCATGCAGATAAAATTTATGACCTACAGGTAGACCTTGTGATTCTAATACTTGTGAAACAGCCATTTGGGCTAGCTCTTTCATATTATTATCCTTGCTTAAATGTGCCAAATACACATGCTTCGTATCATCAGTAATCACATCCGACATAGCAAGAGCTGCATCTTCATTCGAAACATGTCCAACATCACTTAGTATTCGTCGTTTAATATTCCAAGGATAATGGCCCATCCGAAGCATTTCTACGTCGTGATTGCTTTCAAAAACAAACACATTGGCTCCTTTAATAACACCCTTCATTCGATCACTTACGTAGCCCGTATCGGTAATCAGCGCTAGTTTTCTACCTTCATGATGAAAGGTATAAAACATTGGTTCCGCCGCATCATGAGATACTCCAAACGATTCTACTTCAATATCACCGAATGATTGAACCGTTCCCGTTGAAAAAACGAATTTCTGTTCCATAGGAATGGTGCCAATATGGGATTCCATCGCTTTCCATGTTTTTTCATTGGCATAAATGGGTAGCTTATATTTACGTGCTACAACGCCTAATCCTTTAATATGATCACTGTGTTCATGCGTTACTAAAATTCCGGAAATATCAGAAAGACTAGCTTGTACTTGGTTCATTAGCGCTTCTGTTTGCTTTCCGCTCAGTCCCACATCTACTAATAACTTTTGTTTGTCGGTTCCTACATATAAAATATTGCCTGAACTTCCGCTAGCAAGAATGCTAAATTGTAAACTCATTTTACTTCACTCCATTGCGTGCCGTCCTTACCATTTTTAATGACTTGTCCCTCAATTGCATTAACAAAATAATCACTTTCGTTGTTTACAACAAAGTGCCAGGTTGGTGCAATTACTTGAACACCTAAGGATGAAGGGATGACGACTGTATAGTATCCGATTTCTACCTTTGTTATTTTACTTCCTGCTGCTATTTGGTTTTTTAAGTATAATGTTTCAAGGGCTTTTGCAGAAGTAATAATATCCTCCTGTGTATTAGGCCCTCCCATATCCGTTACATCACTTAGCATCGTTTGTGTATAGGAAATAATTTCATTTTTATCATTTAAATCCACAACCAACGCTGCATTTTTATTATAAAATATATTCTTCGTTTGATATTGCTGAAAAAAATATATTTTCTTTTCTTTTTCATCTGTATTCCAATACTTATACTTTGCACCATCTATTACATACGTCCGAAGAAACTCATCAAAATAATATCCTTTATCATTTTTCGGCAAAACTATTGGATCTTTGAATTTACTAATAATTGTATTGGAGTCACTTAAAATAGCATATTGGTTTTTTAATGTACGCAGTTCCTCTTCTTTGAATTCTCTGCTTTTACCGGTAATATACGATTCTTTTGTCGGTTCCTTTGGTAAGTTGGTGTAGGTAATTTTATCAGCTTCTAATCGATCATCTAAAGAAGTTACTGCCATCAGCTCCCACTGATTGCTCGTTCGTTTTTGAACAAATTGAACGAGGAGGACCATATCTAGGACAAAAAATGTAAGAATGAAAATGATCTTAATTTTGCTCCAATCCAACTAAGGTTCCTCCTCCATTGTTTTGGCTCCAATCTAATTTTTTATATGTGTTTCCGTATGAAATAACCCATATCGGTTCTAAGCGTACTGCACTTACTTGCACATTATTCGTATTCGATTCCGGATTCATTTCATAACCAATTTGAATATTGGTTATTTGATTCATATTTATATCCTTCATCTTTTCCAAAAGGGCTATAACGGACGTTCCAGATGGTAAATCCGTTTTTTCATACTCACCCCGAAAGGATAGCTTAAATAGGGGACGAGTATAAAGACTCGGCTCCTCATTTCCCCATGCTTGCTGTAAGGTCGCCATCCCATTTGAGCTGAAAACAGGATAGCTATTATCAGCATACAAACGAAATGTTGTTTTCCCTTCCTTTGCATTCATCCAATAAAAATGATACGTATCTGTCCATCCGCCATGGTTATTCGTATAATCAATACTTTTTTGAACAAGCGTACCTTCATCATATATCGTATTTGTAATGGCAGGGTTCATATAAGTAAGCATTTGTGTTCCCTTTGAAATTCTCATCAGCCGCGTTCCGTCTGTGTACGAATCCTCTATTTCAGATGCATCTTTCTTTACGTAGCGCGTATCATTAAATAGCGAATCTTGAAATACATCTTCTTGCAGCTTTGAGGTCACATAGAGCATACGCGGCAATTCCACATTTTCCTTTGGAAAAAATATCGCATGATTGTCATCGGTATTATACTCTGTGTAATCTATACCTGATTTTAATACATATTGATCTCGTAAATTCTCTAAATCCTTTACAGGAATATTCTTTAATGTCATTTCGTATATTTTTTGCGCATCGTAAGAAACAAAATATGTTTTTATGTCGTCATCATGCATACCCTGAAAGGAGATAACAATTCGGTCAAAACTATAATTGCTTACGTTTTTTTCTTTTATCGTTTGAACCTTTTTGATCGTATCAAATGGTATCTCAGTTGGAAACACAATTTCTAATTTATCCTTTCCATGCACAAAGGAAAGAAATGCATTTTTATCGATTTTTGTTGAAATATCTTTAAAATCCTGAAATTCTCCTTTTTCTAACGCATTATAAATCGCATTAACATACGCACTCTGCTCTGTTCCAATATGTGTATTGTCTTTATGATACAGAATACGATATGGCGAAATCAGGTTTGCAATTTCCTTTTTTGTCATGGTGGGAACATCTTGAATATATTTCTGACTTTGCACAACATTTGATGGCGGCTTGATTGTCCATAAACTATAAGTTAAAACCAAACTGATAACTACTAAATTAATAAGAATAGTGGTTTTGAAGGTTTCATTATTCATCCCCAATCATCCTCATTCTCATTTTCTTTATCGATTAGAAGGGTGAAATAAATTGTCGTACCTTTTCCTTCTTCACTCTTAGCCCAAATTTTGCCCCCGTGAGCCTCTATCATTTCCTTCGCTATAGCAAGACCAAGACCTGTTCCACCCATTTTTCTTGATCGTGCCTTATCAACGCGATAAAACCGATCAAAAATTTTATCTACATTTTCCTTTGGAATACCCATTCCTTGATCACTAATACTAACCTCAAGCAAATCTCCACGTTCACGAAGACGGTAGGTAACCGTTCCGCCTTCTGGCGAATATTTTAGGGCATTCGAAATAATGTTATACAATACCTGTGTAATTTTATCTTCGTCTATTTTAAGAAACCGTTCTTTTTTAGAAAATGCTCGTTTAAAACTTACATTCTGATCCTTAGCCATTTCAAAGCGATCGATTATATTACTAAAGAATTCGGTAAAATCAACCCAATCCTTCATAAGAACATATTCAGCGCTATCCATCTTGGAAAGCTGTAGAAGGTCATTCACGAGTCGAATCATTCGTTCTGTTTCATCCTGTGCTACAGATAGAAAGTTAGGGGCTATATTCGGATCCATCCATGCTCCGTCACTTAGCGCTTCTAAATAGCTGCGCATGGTCGTAAGTGGGGTTCGTAATTCGTGTGAAACATTTGCAACAAATTCTCTTCGTTCCCCGTTGATTTGCTCTTGTTCTGTGACATCATATAAAACGGCAATTAACCCGTTTGCCTTTCCTGTTTCTTTTTGAATAACAGAAAAGCTCGCACGTAACATATACGTTTCATCTCGTGTACTAAAATCTAGTAGAACCGAATCTGGCTCTTCAAATAAATTGTCTAATGTATATTCATCTTGAATGCCCAGTATTTCTAAAATGGGTTGATCCAAAGCTGTTTCACGTGAAACATTCAGCATTTTTTCGGCTGGATCATTTAACAAAATAATGTAGCCGTTTCGATCCGTGGCAATAACTCCATCGGTCATATGAGATAGTACTGAAGTAAGTTTTCGTCGTTCACTCTCTGTTGAAGATCGAGCTTGCTGCAATTTTTTTGATAGGTTATTAAATGCTAGTGCAAGCTGTCCAATTTCATCATACCCATACACTTTAACTTTGCGTGAATAATTTCCTTTTGCCATTTCTAACGCCTGTTTGCGCATTTCAGAAATCGGCCTTGTAATCGTCTGTGCTAGAAAAATCCCAAGAAAAGCGGTGACTAGCAAAGCAATAACTGTACCGGTAGCAAAAATTTGATTGATATCTTTCATCTGAGCATATACGCCTTCCATCGATGAAATTGAATAGATAACACCTTTTGTGCTTCCATTAACTTTCACCGGAACAGCTTTTACGTACATACGTTGCCCAGTTGTAGGGTCTACTTCAATTCGTTCATCCTCAGCACCGGAAATAAAGGTTCTCTTCACGAGTGGTTCTGTTGTTTTCTTTCCTTCAATTCCTTGATTATTCTGGTCTGAGGTCGCCACAACGCGACTATTTTCATCTATAAAACGAACTTCCTTTACTTCATCCTTGGCGTTAGAGCTAAATTCCATCGTCAGTTTTTTTATGGCAACTTCAATAGAATCTGATTTATCCCGTTCTTTTGTAAACTCTTGCTCTAAATTATAGGCTAATAAATCAGCTCGTTTTGTTATGGAAGATTGAAAGTTTTTGACTAATTTATCTTCTAGCTGTTTTACGAAATAAACCCCTATAATTTGCATCGCAAGCAAGATAAGCAGCATATAGATTAAAACAAATTTTAAATGGATTGATTGAAAAAATCCTACCTTCTTCATACTTTACTCCTGTTCAGGATCACGAAGATAATAACCTACGCCTCTTCGTGTAACAATTAATGTAGGATGACTCGGATTGTCTTCAATTTTTTCACGTAACCGGCGTACGGTTACATCCACAGTACGTACATCTCCGAAATAATCATATCCCCAAACGGTTTGTAGGAGATGCTCGCGCGTCATAACTTGTCCCAAGTGGTTTGCTAAATAATGTAGCAACTCAAATTCACGATGTGTGAGCTCAATGTTTTCCTCTCGTTTTGTGACACTATATGCGTTCGGATTAATAACGATCGCCCCAATTGTAATCTCAGATGTTTCTTCTTTTTCTGCTCCAGCTCCTTGTTGATGTCTTCGTAAGTTTGCCTTCACACGAGCTAACAGTTCGCGTGTACTAAACGGCTTTGTCACATAATCATCCGCACCGAGCTCAAGGCCGAGAACTTTATCAATTTCTGAATCTTTAGCCGTTAACATAATAATTGGCATCTCATAATTTTTTCTTACTTCACGGCATACTTCTAACCCATCTTTACCAGGTAACATAATATCTAGAAGCACCATGTCGGGTTGTTCACTCTCTATTTTTTCGATTGCTTCTTCTCCGTCATACGCAACAATAATTTCAAATCCTTCTTTTTCTAGATTAAACTTTAAAATATCAGCAATTGGCTTTTCATCATCGACGACCAAGATTTTTTTTCCCATCATATATTCATTCCTCCAAAAGAGAATTTCATGCCTTTTATAGAAAAACCTCTAGCTTCTGCTAGAGGCGGTCTTACTCTATATTCTAAAAGATACAACGATATTTGTAAAATAGGAATCGTTTTCCTATTCAATAAGGATAAACAGTTCAAATCATCCTAGCACATAATAACAAATGAAAAAGGATGCTAAGTGGGCCCACCTAACATCCTTTTAAAGTGGCTCGGGACGGAATCGAACCGCCGACACGAGGATTTTCAGTCCTCTGCTCTACCGACTGAGCTACCGAGCCAAACTATCTATGTAAAACCACCTATGTGGTAAAACAAAATGGCGGTTCCGACCGGGGTCGAACCGGCGATCTCCTGCGTGACAGGCAGGCATGTTAACCACTACACCACGGAACCAAATGACCCGTACGGGAATCGAACCCGTGATACCGCCGTGAAAGGGCGGTGTCTTAACCGCTTGACCAACGGGCCAAATACTTGGTGAGCCATGAAGGACTTGAACCTTCGACCCTCTGATTAAAAGTCAGATGCTCTACCACTGAGCTAATGGCTCGTTCATGTCATAATCTTTTATGACGACAAGATTTATAATATCATATTTCAATGAGTTCTTGCAAGTATTAATTATCATTTATTTTTCCATCAAAAAAGAACCCATCCTATATGGGTTCTTCCGTTTTTACTATAACTGCTTTTTCCCTACATTTCAATCTTAATTTTCGTATACATTACGAAGAATATTTGTTTGGTTACGATCTGGTCCAACTGAGAACATGGACAATTGAATTCCTGTTAGCTCAGATAAACGTTCCACATAATGTCTTGCATTAGCTGGAAGATCCTCAAAATTCTTCACGCCTGTAATATCTTCTGTCCAACCTTCAAACTCTTCATAAACTGGTTCACATTCAGATAGAATGCGGAAGCTTGCAGGGAATTCTTCAATAATTTCGCCCTTGTGCTTATAAGCCACACAAATTTTTACTACCGGAAGACCTGTTAACACATCGATAGAGTTTAAACTTAAATCTGTAATACCGCTAATGCGACGTGCGTGTCTTACAACGACGCTATCAAACCATCCAACGCGGCGAGGTCTACCTGTAACTGTTCCGTATTCACGACCTACTTCACGAATTTGTTGACCTGTTTCATCCATCAATTCTGTTGGGAACGGGCCATCTCCAACGCGACTTGTATATGCTTTACATACGCCCACTACGCGGCTTATTTTATTTGGTCCAATTCCACAACCAATTGTTACACCGCCCGCAACTGGGTTAGAAGACGTAACGAATGGATATGTACCTTGATCAATATCAAGCATAGATCCTTGTGCACCTTCAAATAACACCTTACGTCCTGCATCGATTGCATCATTCAATATAACAGAAGTATCTGTTACATATTGTTTCACTTGTTGTCCATACTCATAATATTCTTCAAAAATATCTTCAATCTTGAAGCCTTCTGCACCATATATTTTTTCAAATAAGCAATTTTTCTCTTCAAGATTTCTTTTAAGTTTTGCATAAAAATCATCGCGATCTAATAGGTCAGCAAAACGGATACCGATACGTCCAACTTTATCCATGTACGCTGGACCAATTCCTTTTTTCGTCGTTCCGATCTTGTCATCGCCTTTACTTGCTTCTTCTAGCTCATCTTGCTTTAAATGATACGGTAAAATAACATGTGCACGATTACTAATACGTAAATTATCTATGCTAAATCCGAAATTACGAATATTTGTAAGTTCTTCCACTAATGCCTTTGGATTTACAACCATTCCATTACCAATTACACAGATTTTGTCACTGTAGAAAATGCCAGAAGGAACTGATTGGAGCTTATAGCGCTTTCCATTCAGCACAATTGTATGACCTGCGTTATTTCCACCTTGATAACGAGCAACTACTTCTGCATGCTCTGAAAGAAAGTCTGTAATTTTACCCTTTCCTTCGTCTCCCCACTGTGTACCTACAACTACTACTGAAGACATTCCTAGCACCTCCGCTATTTTCAAACGAACTCAAACAATATCATTTTATCAAACCGAGAAGAGAAGTCAACATAAATACGAACATTTATTTAAATATTTTTATTTTTTGTTCGTAAACAAAACATTTATTTTCAAAGAAAGCGATTTTACAATTCTCGTTTTCATAAAAAAAAGGAACATGTCCTAGTATGCAGCATGCTCCTTCTTTTCAAACCTATAAATGAAACGAATAACACAAATTTTCTTATTATGCGCCTGGCTCTTCCATTCTACGTTCCATATTTACGAATTTATTATATTCTTTAACAAATGCGAGTTCAACGGTACCGACTGGACCATTCCGTTGTTTTGCAATGATGATTTCAATAATGTCCTTTTTTTCGGTTTCCTTGTCATAGTAATCATCCCGATATAAAAAGGCAACAATATCTGCATCTTGCTCAATACTTCCTGATTCACGAATGTCTGACATCATCGGCCGTTTGTCTTGACGTGATTCAACACCCCGTGATAACTGAGAGAGTGCAATAACTGGAATTTCTAATTCACGAGCAAGTGCTTTTAAGGACCGAGAAATATCGGATACTTCTTGTTGCCGATTTTCTCCTCGATTGCCGCTACCTTGAATGAGCTGCAGATAATCAATGAGAATCATACTTAATCCGCTTTCTTGCTTTAATCGTCGGCATTTTGCACGGACTTCGCTTACCCGAATACCCGGTGTATCATCAATATATATACCAGCGTTTGATAAGCTTCCCATTGCCATCGTGAGCTTTGCCCAATCCTCAGCAGTTAAGTCCCCTGTACGCAAACGCTGCGCATTAATATTGCCTTCTGCGCAAAGCATACGCATGACCAGCTGCTCTGCTCCCATTTCTAGACTGAATATGGCTACACTCTCATCTGTTTTGGTTGCTACATTTTGTGCAATATTTAAAGCAAATGCAGTTTTCCCAACAGATGGCCGTGCAGCTACTATAATCAAATCATTTTTTTGGAAACCTGCTGTCATTCGATCTAGCTCTGTAAAACCAGTTGGAATGCCTGTTACATCGCCTTTACGATTATGAAGCAATTCAATCTTATCGTATGTGGCAACAAGCACATCCTTTATATTTTGAAAGCCTTTTGTATTCTTTTTTTGTGATACTTCTAATATTTTGCGCTCTGCTTCATTGAGTAAGTCCTCGACTTCATCCTCGCGGGAATATCCATCCGTAGCGATCGTTGTGGCCGTTCGAATAAGTCTTCGTAAAATAGACTTTTCTTCAATAATGCGAGCATAATATTCTACGTTTGCTGCTGTTGGAACAGAGTTTGCAAGCTCCGCTAAATACGAGACTCCACCAACTTCGTCTAGTACATTTTGGTCAGCTAATTCTGAAGTGACCGTGACAAGATCAACTGGCTTTCCTTTATCAAAAAGTGTCAAAATCACTTGAAACACCTTTTGATGCGCAGCACGATAAAAGTCTTCAACAGAAAGGATTTCAAAAGCTACTGTTAAGGCTTCTTGCTCCAGAAACATTGCCCCTAATACAGCCTGCTCTGCTTCAATATTTTGCGGAGGGGTGCGATCAGCAAATACGTCCGTCATAACCACTTCCTCCTCTCACGCAAATGTAGTTAATTCTAACAGATGGTAGACTTCCTTTACTATTTCGCTTTCTTTTATTGCTCGTCAACATGAACCTTTAGCGTTGCCGTTACCTTCGGATGTAGTTTCGCTACGATATTCGTAACTCCTAACGAACGAATACTATCTTCCATTTCAAGTTTACGTTTATCAATTTTAATACCATGGACTTTTTGCAATTCTTCAGCAATTTGTTTGCTTGAAATGGAGCCGAACAAACGACCGCCTTCTCCAGATTTTGCTTTTAACTCTACCGTAATGGCCTCGATCTTGACTTTTAAATCCTGACTATTTTTTAATTCAAGCTCTGCTTCTTTTTCTTCTTTGCGTTTTTGAGCTTCTAATACATTTACGTTTGAATTTGTAGCTTCAATCGCCAAGCCTTGCTTAACTAAAAAGTTTTGAGCGTAACCATCTGCTACATTCTTTACTTCACCTTTTTTTCCTTTTCCCTTAACATCTTTCAAAAAAATAACTTTCATGAACTTATACCTCCCTGAATATACTCATCAATTACACGCTGTAATCTTTGTTCTGCCTCTGTAATCGTGATGTCCTGTATTTGTGTGGCCGCATTTGTTAAATGTCCGCCTCCACCTAAATTTTCCATAATAATTTGCACATTTATTTGACCAAGTGAGCGCGCGCTGATGCCAATCATTCGTTCTCCTCTTTTTGCAATAACGAACGACGCAACTACATTCGTTAAGGAAAGCAACGTGTCTGCCACTTGTGCGATGTAAACTTGATCATAGATTTCATTTTCAGCAGCCTTTGTAATGGCAATACCATTTTTATACATATACGCATGTTGTATCGTTCGCGCAATGCGCAAATAGTGATTCATATCTTCTCTTAATAGTTCCTGTACAAGTATTGTATCCGCTCCGTGTGAACGAAGAAAAGAAGCAGCATCAAATGTACGAGCGCCCGTTCGAAACGTAAAGCTTTTTGTATCCACTATTATACCAGCTAGAAGTGCCGTAGCTTCCAACATATTCATTTTTAATCGATTTGGCTGATATTCTAGCAATTCGGTCACTAACTCTGCTGTAGACGAAGCATATGGCTCCATATATACAAGAATTGGGTCTACTATAAATTCTTCTGCTCGGCGATGGTGATCAATTACCACTACGTTCTCTACAGAGTGAAGGAGGCGCTCTTCTATAACCATAGATGGCTTATGCGTATCAACGATGACAAGAAGAGATTCCTCTGAAGCAAGCTCCAAAGCCTGGTCTCTGCTAATAAAACGTGCCCACAAATCTTCATTTTTCTTAATTTCAGAGATAAGATGTTTTACCCCTTTGTCGAGTCCGGTTTCATCAATTACAATATATCCGTCACGATCATTAATCTCGGCTACCTTTAATATACCAATCGCAGCACCAATTGCATCCATGTCAGGGAGTTTGTGTCCCATAATAATAACATTATTACTCTCTAGCACTAAATTTTTAAGCGCATGTGAAATGACTCGTGCCCGCACTCTCGTACGCTTTTCAACTGGGTTTGTTTTACCACCGTAGAATTTGACCTTCCCTGCCGCTTGTTTAATGGCTACTTGGTCTCCTCCTCTTCCTAGTGCTAAATCAAGCCCTGATTGAGCAATACTTCCTAGCTCTGGCAGAAGAATAGCTCCTGATCCTAAGCCAATGCTTAGCGTGAGCGGTATATTTTTCTTAGATGTTTCTTCCCTAACCTGATCTAAAATATCAAATTTACTTTTCTCAAGCTGCACAAGTATGCTTTCGTTTAATACTGCAAAATACCGTTCTGATGAAACGCGCTTTAAATACAATCCATATTTTAACGCCCATGCGTTTAATAAGGAAGTGACATGACTTGTAATGGTAATGCGAACTTGATCATCTAACCCTTGTGTTACTTCATCGTAATTATCTAGCACAATGACAGCTAGGACGGTTCTTTGCTCCTCATACATTTTCTCAATTTGTGTTTGCTCTGTTACATCAAAAAAATAAACGAGTTTTTCCTCACGGCGAACAAAAATACGAAATTTTCGTTTGTTTAAATTAATAATATCTTCATCTGTCTCCCCTTTTACACGGAGAAGAAGTGTTTCTGATAAGTCGTATAAATGCCAACCAGAAAGTAGTTGATATCCAAAGCACGAAGACAAATATGGATTGGCCCAATCGACTACATACTCTTTGTTGTAAAGTAAAATTCCAATTGGCATTTGGTTTAATGCCTCATCGTTTACTTTTTTGACTCTAGAAATCATGCTAGATGTATATTGTCTTAAATGTTTTCGGAAAAGTAGTTCAAACTTCACCAAAAAGAAAATGACGAAACAAAAAATAACAAAAGCCAGAATCCCAACTATCCAGTTGTGATACGTAAGTACAGTAATAGTAACGAGAGTCAAGAACGCTAACGAATAAATAGGATATAGAAACTTCTGTTTCTTATAAAATTCCGGCATACGTTCAACTCCTATAAAATAACTTGCCCCAAGCTACAGCTTCATTCCCTACTTTATTACTATTTCAATCGATTTCGCAAAGAAAAACCTAAATCAATTATACCCAAGAAACTCATAAGAGAAAATAAGAACGGTATAAAGATTGATAATACAACCACAACAATTGGAATGAACTTTGGATATTCTTTTTTATAGCAATAAAGGAACAGGAATGAAAAACCTTGAATAGTCATAAGTATCGGTAGGATGAGATTTAAATTAAGGATAGCTATATATAAGTAGGAGCCTTCTTGTACTTGTATAAACATTGCTAAAACTAGAAAGAGAACATAGTAATAGAGTACACTTTTTGGCATTTGAATTTCTCGAAAGGGTGGCCACGGTTGCACTTCAAATCGTAACCGCTTTAATATCGGCGTAGCAATGATAAGCGTTAACCACGACATCATAAAGGATCCCATAATAACTAAGGATGGAAGTGCATATCCCATAATCTTCGGTAGTTGCTTCATTTGCGCAAGCTGATTTTCATTTACTTGAATTCCCGCAGCCCGCATGAATTGTTCGGAACTTGCAATAGATTGCGTAATAAGCTCCTGCGATTGTTGAATAAAATTATATGAAAAAAAAGTAACGCTAATGATATAAATAGCTATCAAATTTATAGTATAAATGAGGGCTCCGGCAGCTAAAAGCTGCAAGGCACTCTTTTTATGCTTGTACATAATTCCAAGAACAATGCCCGTCGTACCAAACATAATGGCCGTTGAAATCGTAAGTAAAGAGCTCACAACAATCGATAATAGAGACGCTGTTGCTAAGAGAATCAACGAATATTTCCATTCATGTCTCATCGCAAAAATAAGAAAAGGAATCGGAAGTGTAAAGGGAAGAATAATGCCAACAATCGGCATATAAAGTGTTGCAAGAAGTAAAACAATATACACTGCAAGAAGAACGGCACCTTCAGTAATCCACCTAATATTTTTCATTGTTTTCCCTCATCTTTCAATCATAAACTATAGAATAATCATCCTTTTTCATTTTAACTATGAATGGTGTGGAAGCTTTCTAATAAAGAGCATAGTAAAATGCACAGTAGAGATATATCCCTACTGTGCATGTTCACAGTTCTTATTCTGCCACATATGGTAAAAGTGCCATTTGACGAGAACGTTTAATTGCAATTGTTAATTTACGTTGGTATTTTGCGCTAGTACCAGTTACACGACGAGGTAAAATCTTACCGCGTTCAGAAACGAAGCGTTTAAGAAGTTCTACATCTTTATAGTCAATGTGTGTAATACCGTTAGAAGTAAAGTAACATACTTTACGACGTTTTGCGCGACCGCCTTTACGTCCAGGAGCCATCATAATCCCTCCATTCTTATTTTATAAACGTTAAAATGGTAGGTCATCATCCGAAATATCGATTGGTTGACCTGCATTTGCAAAAGGATCATCATTCTTAGCATTTCCCGATCTAGCGTTGCTAGATGATCCAAATGGGTTGTTTTGTGGTCCTTGGTTTCCATAATCAGAACCAGCAGGTTGAGAATTGTACGATCCACGTTGATCACTACTAGACTTCGTATCCAAAAATTGCACGCTTTCTGCAACAATTTCTGTTACATATACACGCTTACCATCTTGTCCCTCATAATTACGAGTTTGAACACGGCCATCTACACCAGCAAGGCTGCCTTTTTTTAAATAGTTCGCTACGTTTTCAGCTTGCTTTCGCCATACAACACAGTTAATAAAATCTGCTGTGCGTTCGCCTTGTTGATTCGAAAATGGTCGATTTACTGCTAATGTAAAAGTAGCTACTGCGACTCCATTTGGTGTATAACGTAAGTCTGGATCTTTCGTCAATCGCCCAACGAGTATAACGCGATTCATCAACCGAACCACTCCCCTTATATATTCATTAATCTTATTCTTCTTCTTTTACAACAATATGACGGATAATATCTTCACTGATCTTAGCTAAACGATCGAATTCTTGAACTGCAGGAGCTTCAGAATTGATTTTTAGAATCATGTAGATACCATCATGGAAATCGTTAATTTCATAAGCTAAGCGGCGCTTACCCCATTCCTTAACGTTAGTAATTTCCGCACCATTGTCAGTTAACACGTTAGAGAAACGTTCAACTAAAGCTTTTTTAGCTTCATCTTCAATGTTTGGACGGATGATATACATAACTTCATACTTTTTCATCACAGTCACCTCCTTTTGGACTAAACGGCCCAAATAATGGGCAAGGAGCAATTTATCAATTACTCACGAGATTAAATTATAGCATAGTCATATACTAGAAGCAACTTTATTCTAATACAAAAAAGAAAATGACGCAAAACAAGAAC
>NZ_JBXKMX010000217.1:0-15221 GCF_056992975.1 Ectobacillus sp.
ATTGTTTCATGGGAATATATTGCTGGTGTTCAACCGGGATTTATGCTTGATGAGTTTGAGGAATGTGAGCAAGTTGTCAAAAACGATCCAGACTATCAAAAAGCATTATTAAAGCGAGGAGTAACTGATCCAGATTTAGTTATGATTGATCCTTGGTCTGCAGGCTATTTTAATGTGGAAGAAGACGAAGGAAAACGTGTTGCGCGTGCACTCGCGTGGGTACGTAAGGGTTCTAAAGATAACGGGTATGCGTATCCATTATCGGGGCTTGTTGCTGTTGTTGATTTGAATAAAATGGAGGTTATGAGAATTGAAGATTTTGCGGTAAAGCCGCTTCCTCCTCTAGATGGAAATTATTCGCCAGAAACATCTGACTCAATCACTTTGCGAAGCGATGTCAAACCGCTTGATATCATTCAACCAGAGGGTCCAAGCTTTACCGTAGATGGTCACCACATTCAGTGGCAAAACTGGGATTTTCGCTTTAGTTTTACACCAAGAGAAGGACTCGTGCTCCATACAATTGGATATAGAGATAAAGGAAAGGTGAGACCGATTCTGTATCGTGCTTCCTTGGCAGAAATGGTTGTGCCATACGGAGATGCAACGCCAATGCACAATCGTCAAAATGCGTTTGATGCAGGAGAATATGGTATGGGTCAACTAGCTAATTCCTTAGAGCTTGGCTGTGATTGTTTAGGAGAAATTCGTTACTTTGATGCGGTAATGTCCGATAGCAAAGGAAATGTAAAAACGATACCGAATGCAATCTGTCTTCATGAAGAGGATTACGGAATTGCATGGAAGCATACAGATTGGAGAACGGATGATGTAGAGGTACGACGATCACGCCGCCTTGTCATTTCATTCTTTTCTACCGTTGCTAATTATGATTACGGATTTTTCTGGTCATTTTATCAGGATGGCACTTTAGAAGTTGAGGTTAAGTTAACCGGAATGTTAAATACGGGTGCTTTGGATGAGGGAGAACAACCGAAGTATGGAACAATCATAGCACCGCAATTGAACGCTCCGTATCACCAACATTTCTTCGTATTCCGTCTAGATACACAATTGGATGGTTTAAAGAATTCAGTTGTAGAAGTGAATACAGTTCCTGAAGAAAGAGGTCCTGAAAATCCTTATAACAACGGATTTTATACGAAAGCAACTACCTTTAAAACAGAAAAAGAGGCAGTGCGTCGGTTAAATCTTGAATCAGCTCGTACTTGGAAAATTACAAATAAGAACGCAAAGAATTATTTAGGTCAACCTGTTTCCTATAAAATTATGCCAGGTGAAAACTGCCTTCCTTTCGCATATGAGGATTCAAGTTTATTGAAGCGTGCTGGCTTTATAAATCAACACTTACATGTGACCCAATATGATTCAAATGAAATGTTTGCTTCCGGAAAATATCCAAATCAGCATAAGGGTGGGGAAAATCTGTCAAGCTATGTAGAAGCAGATCGTGCAATTGATAACGAAGACATTGTTGTTTGGTACACCATGGGGCATCATCATATTACTCGAACGGAGGATTGGCCGGTTATGCCTACTGCCTATATCAATTTTCAATTGAAGCCGATTGGCTTTTTTGACCGAAATCCAGCTCTTGATTTGCCGCGTTCTACACCTAAAAAAGGATCCAGCTGCCATTAATGTAGATGCTAACGGGGAGAAATTTTTTCTCCCTTTAGCTACAGCAATTTCATAGGAACACACAACATTGAGAGGAGTGGATGATCAATGGTTATAACGAGTGTGGTATTTACTGTCATTTATTTTATCTATTATGTACTTAACACCAATTCAAAAAGACACATTGAAGCCATGACTGCTAAGATGGTCGCGATGAGTGTGGGAATGAGTAGTAGCCTTTTAATAGGGACACTTATCGGCGTGCTATTTCCTAAAAGCCTCGCTCCTTCTACTATGATTTCGATTGTACTAAGTATGCTACTTGCCTTCCTAATCGGTAAACCATTTGGCATTCATGCCATTTTGGAAGCCATAACCTCTGGTATTATGGGGAGTGCAATGGGAGCAATGCTAGGAAATATGTTACAGCCAAATGAAGTGGGCAGTATGCTCTTATTTTTGGATGTTTTGTATATTATTTGTATGGCAACCGTTGTATTTATTGTAAATCGGGATAAAGGTTCGGGGTTTCGTCTAAATAAACAGTCCTATTCTTTTATTAGCTCTATTATCGTTCCGCTTATCATTCTAGTAGCTGTGAATTTTTTTAATACTTCTCTTGATATGAGTTTAGTAGGAAGCATGCCACATCATGATCATATGATGAATGGATCAAAATGAAAACTTTGCAAAGCTGAAATCGCAGTAAGCAATCTCCTCGTTTAGCCTATATGTTTTTAGACTGAAAATACGCATTCAATCGAAAGCAGGAGGTATTAATATATGAAATCAATGGTAAAAAAACGAATGTCTCTTATAGGTTTTGCATTGTTGATGGTTCTTATTTTCCCTGTACAAGCATTCGCCGCAGGAGATCCGCCTAAGATTGATTCCGGTGATACAGCCTGGATGCTTGTTGCAACTGCCGTTGTTATTTTCATGACAGTTCCTGGTCTTGCCATTTTTTATGGGGGTTTAATGAATGGTCGAAATGTTATATCAACAGTCATGTATACATTTGTTAGTTTGCTAGTCATTACAATTATTTGGGTGTTATGGGGCTACAGCTTGGCCTTTGGTAAAGATATCGGTGGTTTCATTGGATCGTTCGATTATTTAGGATTTTCGAATGTAGGTCCTGAACCTGCTTTAGGTACATTAACAATTCCGCACTATATATATGCAATCTTCCAGTGTGCGTTTGCAGCGATTACGGTTGCGATTATATCAGGCGGAATAGCTGGGAGAATTTCATTTCCAGCGTGGATACTCTTCTCAGTCTTATGGGTGACATTTGTTTATGCGCCAATGGCCCATTGGGTATGGGGCGGGGGCTGGTTGTTTAATATGGGAGAGCTTGATTTTGCTGGTGGAACGGTTGTTCACGTTTTATCAGGAGTTAGTGCGCTAACTGCCGCTATCATGATTGGACCAAGAAATGAAAAATTAAGAATGAACAATGAACCTCATAATATTGTTGTCTTTCTAATTGGTGCAGCCTCCTTATGGTTTGGTTGGTTTGGATTTAATGCCGGTAGTGCACTTGCATCCAATGGATTAACTGCATTAACCTTTGCAAATACACAGGTAGCAGCTGCATCATCTGGGTTTGCTTGGCTTCTAATTGAATGGATTATTCGAAAACGTCCTACTTTAGTTGGAGCAGCAACAGGTGTCCTAGCTGGGTTAGTAGGGGTAACGCCCGCTGCAGGTTATGTAACGGTGCTGTCTGCACTTGTGATTGGTCTCCTTTCTGCTCCCATTTGTTACTTTGGTATTAATTTTGTGAAAGTGCAATTAAAATATGATGATACATTAGATGCATTTGGCACTCATGGTATAGGGGGGATTTGGGGCTCGATTGCGACAGGGTTATTTGCAACAAAATCAGTAAACGAAGCAGGAGGAAACGGTCTCTTTTACGGGAATCCTGAACAGCTACTTCATCAACTTGTAGGCGTAGGTACAGCGATTGTACTTGCAGTCATCGGGACGTTTATTATCTTAAAGGTAATCCGTCTCATCACACCGCTTCGTGTTAGTAAAGAGGATGAACTAATGGGTCTTGATTTAAGCTTCCATGAAGAACCAGCCTACAACCTAGATGTAAAGGAAGGGGTAAAAAATAGTTCGGTTGTATCATAAATAAGGGAAAATTAGTGGATAAAACCAGTCATGCTAAAGAAATGACTGGTTATTTTTTATGAATAGGAAATTTATTCAAAACATGTACTTGGATTTGTTATGATTAGAAAAAAGGTGTTTCCGCTTATTAAGCGAAATTATAAGGCAAGTCATTATATTTTGATTTTTTAAAAAGTATGTCGATTTTTGTGGTATCATATATAACAGTAGATATAGAATAGTGAGTTATAATTACTCTTTCGTTTAGGGGTATTTATAGTAATATCAATTATCTGCTTATATAAAAAGATAATCTGTACGAATGGTACGGTAATTGAATAAGGAGGTAGTTTAATGACAGAATCATATGTGTTTTATCAAGGGGAGATTGTAAGAGAAGAAGAAGTGAAAATCGGAATCCGTAGTAAAGCATTTAACTATGGTCTTGGGGTTTTTGAAGGGATCAGAGCGTACTGGGATGATGAAACGGAACAATTGTATGGTTTTCGAATGGAAGATCATTACATAAGATTGCTACAATCTGCCAAAACGGTAAACTTAGATTTCGGTATGACTGTTGAAGAGTTATGTGCAGGAACAGTTGAACTACTTAAGAAAAATAATTGTAAACAAACAACATATATTCGTCCGATTGTCTATAATGATGCACAAGACATTGGTCCTTCTTTAACAAATCCAGAGCCGCGTATTTTAATCTATACGCAGCCACTAAATAAATACGCAGGTAAAGCAGAACTAAGTGTAGGGGTAACTTCTTGGAAACGAATTGAAGACAATATGTTACCACCTCGTACAAAAGCAACAGCTGCTTATCTAAATTCTGCACTTGCTGGACTAGAAATTACAAGAGCTGGCTTTGATGAAGCTATTTTCCTTACTAATTCCGGTCATGTATGTGAAGGACCAGGAGAAAATATCTTTATGTATAAAAAGGGTAAGTTGATTACACCACCACCATCTGACAATATTCTTGAAGGTATTACGCGTGAGCTCGTTATGCAACTTGCACAGGAAGATCTAGGCCTTGAAGTAGTAGAACGAAGTGTATCTAGAACGGAACTTTATGCTGCAGATGAAGTATTCTTTAGCGGAACTGCTATGGAAGTAACGCCGGTTGTAGAAGTGGATCACCGTGTAGTAGGAACAGGTCATCAAGGCGAAGTATGCGGAAAGATTAAAGACCTATTCTTTGATTTAACGATTGCTAAAAATCCGAAATATGCGCATTACTGTACGCCTGTATATACGAAATAATGGTAATGTAAAAGTGAGTTGATTCAACAGACGTTGGATCAACTCATTTTTATTATTTATGTATTGGTTTCTTGTTTTCGTCTAAAGTAAATCCTTCGCCTAATACATCGTGCACATCGCTTACCGCAACAAATGCATGAGGGTCAATGGACGTAATGATGCTTTTTAATTTAAATACTTCATTTTTGGCAACAACGCAATATAATACATCTCGTTCTAACTTTGTATAGGTCCCTACCCCTTTTAAAAAGGTAGCACCGCGATCCATTTCGGTTAATATCTTAGAAGCAATCGCTTCGTTTTTATCTGAAATAATGGTTGCTCCCTTTGCTGCATAGGCACCTTCTTGCATGAAATCAATAACACGTGCACCAACAAAAACAGCTAGAAGGGTATACATTCCTTGCTTGTAGGAAAGATACATAACGATTGAAAGGGAAATGACAACGGCATCAAATAAAAACATCGTTTTTCCCATGCCCCATCCAGCAAATTTATGTGCTAACCGAGCAATGATATCGACCCCGCCGGTCGTTCCACCAAAGCGAAAAATGATACCAAGTCCAACCCCAATAAAGACACCTGCTAATAAAGCAGCCAGCGTCATATCATTTTGTAATTCTAAATGCAAATGAAAAATGGAGTATCGTTGAAATACCCATAAAAAAACGGATACAGCAACCGTTCCAAGGATTGTATAAATAAATGTATTTCGTCCAAGTAGTTTCCAACCAATAAAAAAGAGAGGAACGTTTAAAATTAAATTTGTATAAGACGGATCAAGGTGAAATAAAAAATACAGCAATAGTGTAATACCTGTGAATCCACCTTCCGCTAAATGGTTTTCGATGTTAATATTCACGATACCAAAAGAAAAAATGGCTGCACCAACTATGATAAAAAAGATGTTACGAATATGTATGTTTTGCATAATCTTCCCCCTGATATGTAGTCCAACAATTTATTATAGTGTATCCTTTATTACGAGGCAAATGATGTATTAGCTTATCATTTGTCAAAATGAATGGAATTAGCTAACATGGTAGATAAGATCTAGAGGTGATGAAAATGGAAAATAAATCAATGAAGCAAATGCAAGAAGAAGTCGATGCATACATAGGTCAATTTAAAGAAGGCTATTTTAGCCCTCTAGCAATGACAGCTCGTTTAACAGAGGAACTAGGGGAGCTAGCGCGGGAAATAAACCATTATTATGGGGAAAAACCGAAGAAAAGTACGGAAAAAGAGCGTACAATCGAGGAAGAGCTAGCAGATTTACTATTTGTTGTTATTTGTATGGCAAATAGTC
This sequence comes from Ectobacillus sp., assembly GCF_056992975.1. NCBI lineage: Bacteria > Bacillati > Bacillota > Bacilli > Caryophanales > Bacillaceae > Ectobacillus > Ectobacillus sp. Next base: position 6,350 of record NZ_JBXKMX010000217.1, read on the forward strand.
TACATATAGACTTAGCAACGGCACATGATCGTGTTATGGAGAAATTTCGTACGCGAGATAAAGACCGTTGGACACGTAAAGAGGAGGAATAGGAATATGAATACAATCTCAGTTATTATTGCAGGTCCTAGAGGACGGATGGGCCGTGAAGCGGTGCTTCTTATGGAACGAACAGCTCATTTTGAACTGGTAGCAGCAGTAGATTATAAAAATGGAGGAAAGCTTATTTCAGATATTGAAGGACTTCCTTCATTGGATGCACCTATATATGAATCGTTAGAGGAATGTTTGCAACATGTTAAGGCAGATGTCGTTCTTGATTTAACAACGCCTGAAGTGGGGAAAAAACATTTACATACAGCACTCGTGAACGGAGTACGCTCCGTAATCGGGACAACTGGCTTTACAGAAAACGAAATTAAAGAGCTTACACAAATCGCAGAAAGCAAAGGAATTGGCGCTATTATTGCACCTAACTTTGCTATTGGAGCGGTTCTAATGATGAAGTTCGCACAAATGGCAGCAAAATATTTTCAAGATGTAGAAGTAATTGAGCTACATCATGATCGGAAATTGGATGCACCGTCTGGTACAGCATTAAAAACAGTAGATTTAATTCGTAAGGAAAGAGAACCAAAAGAACAAGGGCATCCAAATGAGAAAGAGCAAATTCAAGGTGCTCGCGGAGCAAATATCGATGGAATTCATGTCCATAGTGTAAGACTCCCTGGGCTTATTGCTCATCAAGAAGTATTATTTGGAGGAGATGGACAGCTCCTTACCCTTCGTCACGATTCTTATAACCGCGCTTCCTTTATGTCAGGTGTGAAAATAGCAATTGAAACCGTAATGAAAGTAGATACACTCATATACGGATTAGAAAATATCGTAGATTAAGAGGAGAAATGACACATGAAGATTGCTTTAATTGCCCATGACAAAAAGAAACAGGACATGGTGTCTTTTACCACGGCATATACACCAATCCTTTGCGAGCATGAATTATTTGCAACGGGAACGACTGGACTTAAAGTAGCAGAAGCAACCGGGTTATCTGTGACTCGTTTTCAATCTGGACCACTTGGCGGAGACCAACAAATAGGAGCCATGATTGCAGATAAGAATATGGACATGATTATTTTTTTCCGAGATCCTCTAACTGCACAGCCGCATGAACCAGATGTAAATGCATTGTTGCGATTATGCGATGTATATTCCATTCCACTCGCTACCAATATGGCAAGTGCGGAGTTATTGATGCATGCACTAGACCGAGGAGATTTAGATTATCGAAAGTTAAAATAAGGAGATCATCATGGAATTAGACATACTAGCATTTGGAGCGCATGCCGATGATGTAGAAATCGGTATGGCAGCGACCATTATTAAATATACAAAATTGGGTTATCATGTAGGAATTTGTGATTTAACAGAAGCTGATTTATCTTCTAATGGATCAGTGCCTTTACGTAAACGTGAAGCGCAAAAGGCTGCCGATATCATGGGTGTCAAGACTAGATTAAATCTTGGATTTCCAGATCGCGGTTTGCAGTACAAGGATGAATACATTCAAAAAATAGTAGAAGTTATTCGTACATACAAACCAAAGCTTATTTTTGCGCCTTTTTTAGAGGATCGTCATCCGGACCACGCTTCTTGTGCCAAACTTGTTGAGGAAGCCATGTTTTCTGCCGGTGTTCGGAAGTTTATGCCTCACTTAGAGCATCACCGCGTTCAATCTATGTATTTTTACATGATAAATGGCTTTCATAAGCCGAACTTTTGTGTTGATGTTAGCGAATATATGGATGATAAGGTTCATGCCTTGCAAGCCTATGAAAGTCAATTTTCAAAAGGCGCTGAGGGAGTGAGTACGCCGTTAACAGATGGCTATACAGAAACTGTCATTGCTCGGGAAAAATTATTTGGTAAAGAAGTCGGAGTGAAATATGCTGAAGGTTTTATGAGTAAAAAGCCTCTTGTTTTGCATAAAGACTTGCTGGGAGGATTATAATGTTGAAAATTGGAATAACATGCTATCCGTCCGTTGGCGGTTCAGGTGTTGTGGGTACCGAGCTCGGAAAGCTGCTTGCAGAACGTGGTCATGAAATTCATTTCATTACGTCTGGCGTCCCATTTCGACTTAATAAATTTTATCACAATATTTATTTTCATGAAGTGGAAGTAAATCAATATTCCGTTTTTCAATATCCTCCTTATGATTTAGCTTTAGCTAGCAAGATGGCGGAGGTGGCTGAAAGGGAGCATCTTGATCTCCTACATGTTCATTATGCCATTCCACATGCTGTATGTGCTTATTTAGCGAAACAAATGGCAAATACGCCATTGAAAATTGTGACAACTCTTCATGGAACAGATATTACGGTACTCGGTTATGATTCAACCTTAAATAATTTAATACGATTTGGTATTGAACAGTCGGATTATGTTACAGCAGTATCCCATTCGCTTAGGGAGCAAACAAAGGAACTGATTTCACCGGATAAAGAATTACACACCATTCATAATTTTATAGATGAAAGAGTGTATCATAAGAAGAAAATGTTACATTTGAAACAAGAATACGGTATACGTGACGATGAAAAGGTATTGATTCATATTTCTAACTTTCGGAAGGTAAAACGAGTAGATGATATTATTCGTTCCTTCTCACGTATTCAGCAAAAGGTTCCTGCCAAGCTTCTTCTTGTGGGAGATGGACCTGAGTATTGCGCCATGACATCTCTTGTGAAAGAACTGCATCTAGAGAAAAACGTTTTATTTCTTGGAAAGCAAGACAATGTAGAAGATTTATTATCAATTAGTGATCTTATGCTTTTGCTGTCTGAGAAGGAAAGTTTTGGACTCGTACTTCTGGAAGCAATGGCATGTGGGGTTCCGTGTGTAGGGACAAATATTGGTGGCATTCCAGAAGTGATTCGGCACGGGGAAACTGGCTTCATCTGTGAACTGGGAGATGTTGAAGATATTAGTCAAAAGTCGCTTCGCATTTTACAAAGTCCATCGTTGCACAAGCAGATGTCGCATCGTGCCTTGCAAGTTGTGAAGGAGCAATTTTCTGCAGCATATATCGTTTCTAAGTATGAAGCAATCTATTATGAACTGTTAGGTGAGTTGCATGAAGGAATTTAAGCAAGCAACGGCTATTTTACAAATCTTAAAGGAAAACGGATACGAAGCTTATTTTGTAGGCGGAAGCGTTCGGGATTTATTACTTGGGCGTTCACTTGGAGACATTGATATAGCTACATCTGCGATGCCTGCTGATGTTATGAATCTGTTTCCTCATCACATTCCTGTTGGGATTGCGCACGGGACAGTTATTGTTTTAGAATCAGGAATACCCTATGAAGTAACGACATTTCGAGTAGAGGAAGGGTACGATGATTTTCGACATCCGAAAGAGGTGAAATTCGTCCGCTCTCTTCAGGAAGATTTGAAGCGAAGAGACTTTACGATGAATGCCATTGCCATGACAGAGGATGGAGTTTTAATTGATCCATATGGTGGCCAGAAGGCGATTGCTGAAAAACGAATTGTAACAGTAGGGAACCCGCACGAACGGTTTAAGGAAGATGCTCTTCGTATTATGCGAGGGGCTAGGTTTGTGAGCACGCTTGGTTTTACTTTGCAGGAAGAAACGAAGCAAGCGATGGTTGAAAATATGGAGCATCTTTCCCATATTGCAATCGAACGGATAGCAGTGGAATTTGAAAAATTGCTACTCGGAGAATTCGTTACGATGGCAATTCCTATTTTAATTGAGGTAAATATGCAACGGTTTTTACCAGGGCTTGAGGACAAGCAGGAGAAGTTAACTTGTTTAACGACTTATGATTGGTCGCAGATTGAATATGATGTGGAAGCATGGACATTGGTGCTCTATACTATTGAAATTGAAAATGAAATCAATATGTTGAGAAATTGGAAATTATCCGGTAAAAAAATGAAACAGATTCATACGATGCTACATTATTTGCGAACACGAATGGAAAAGCAATGGGATGAAGTGATGCTGTATCATGCGGGGGAAGAAATCGCAAGGATGGTAGAAAAACTATTTCGTATTTTGTCACCCCAAGCTTCTTTTCAGGATATTTCATCTATGCTTCGAACATTACCTATTCACAATCGGGCAGAGCTTGCTATATCGGGACATGATTTACTTACTTGGAGCAAGCAGCAAGCAGGTCCGTGGGTTGCAAATATATTAGATGAAGTAGAAAAAGCAGTCATAAATAAAGACATTACAAATACGAAGGATGATATTAAGGAGTGGCTCATCTCATGCAAACTTCTATAAGAAAGCAGCTTTTGGAAATTTTTTCGAAGGCAGATGGAAAGTTTGTTTCCGGACAGACGATTAGTGAACAGCTTGGATGTTCACGAACTGCTGTGTGGAAACATATGGAAGATTTACGGTCGGAAGGTTATGAGCTTGAGGCGATTCGTCGCCTTGGGTACCGTATTGCCAGCAAGCCTGATAAAGTAACAGAAAATGAAGTTCATTTAGGGTTACAAACGAACTATATTGGTCGAAATGTTCATTTTGAAGAAACCGTCTCATCTACACAAAAAGTTGCTGCCCGCCTTGTGTATGAAGGAGCACCTGAAGGAACTGTGGTCGTTGCAGAAGAACAAACTGAAGGGCGAGGTAGATTGCAACGCAAATGGTTTGCTCCAAAAGGGACGGGAGTTTGGATGAGCATCATTTTACGTCCTGATATTCCAATGCAACAAGCTCCTCAGCTTACTTTGCTTGCCGCTGTAAGTGTTGCACAGGCAATCGAATTATATACAGGGGTAGAAGTAGGAATTAAATGGCCAAATGATATTTTGATTAAGGGGAAAAAGGTTGTTGGCATTCTAACTGAAATGCAAGCTGAAATAGATAAAATCCAAGCTATAATTATTGGGATTGGAATTAATGTAAATCAGAAGAAAGAACATTTTTCACCTGAAATTCAGCATATTGCTACCTCACTTGCTATCGAAAAGGGAAGCGATATCAATCGTGCTGGATTAATGCAAGCTATATTTGCGCAAATGGAAAAATTGTACGGAGAATATTTACAACATGGGTTTTCATTAATTAAAGTGCTTTGGGAAAGCTATGCTATAAGCATTGGAAAAGAAATTAAGGCGGTAACAATGAATGAAACGTACGTTGGTATTGCTAAAGGTATACGGGACGATGGTGTCCTTATTTTAGAAGATTACGACGGTAACATTCATTATATCCCTTCTGCTGATATTGAAATCTAGTAGTTTTGTATAGAATTTGGTATAATGTTGTATATGGGCAGTATCTACAGGAACTGCACCCTTTCAACTTATAGCGGATTCTGCCTGGATCCAAACGGACTGGGACAGAGGGATGAAACCGACAGATAATCCTTCTTCCTTATGGACAGAAGGATTTTTTTATGGCCTTCCCCTTCCTTATTCAAAACCGAGGAGGAAATTGATGAAAACTTCAAAAGACTTTATTGAAATGAAGCGTCAAAGTGAACCAATTGTAATGGTAACAGCATATGATTATCCATCTGCGAAATTAACGGAGCAAGCAAATGTTGATATGATTCTGGTGGGAGATTCTCTAGGAATGGTTGTGCTTGGATATGATTCAACAATTCCTGTAACTGTTGAGGATATGATTCATCATACAAAAGCGGTCAAACGCGGCGCAACCAATACGTTTATTGTTACAGATATGCCATTTATGTCCTATCATGTTTCGAAAGAAGATACGATGAAGAATGCGATGCGGATTGTGCAAGAAGGCGGTGCACATGCACTTAAGATTGAAGGGGCAGACGAGGTTCTTGACGTAGTACGACAATTAACCCATGCAGGAGTTCCAGTAGTTGCCCACCTCGGTTTAACACCGCAATCTGTTAACGTATTAGGTGGATATAAAGTTCAAGGTAAGGATGCTGAAAGCGCCCGTAAGCTAATTGATGATGCCCGTCTTTGTGAGGAAGCAGGTGCGATTGCAATTGTGCTCGAATGTGTGCCAAAGCAGCTAGCATTAGAAATTTCATCTGCACTTACCATTCCTACAATTGGAATTGGGGCTGGTAACGGAGTAGATGGACAAGTGCTCGTTTATCATGATTTAATTACGTATGGTGTTGGACGAGTTCCGAAATTTGTGAAAGCGTATGTTTCTGTTCAGGATGAAATTGTTCGAGGGATTACGCAATATACAAACGAAGTAAAACAACGTCAATTTCCAGAAGATAAACATTCATTTACGATGAAAGAAGAAGAATTACAAGCTCTTTATGGAGGGAATGTATCGTGCAAGTAATTACAACTATTGAAACAATGCAGAAAACGGCACTTTCTTTACGTGCAGAAGGAAAAACAATTGGATTTGTACCGACCATGGGTTACTTGCATGAAGGGCATCAAGCATTGTTAAAACGTGCTAGACAAGAAAATGATATTGTTATTCTTAGTGTTTTTGTGAATCCTTTACAATTTGGACCAAATGAAGACTTTGACACGTATCCACGCGATAGAGAACGAGATGAACAAGTAGCACGGAATGCAAATGTTGATTACGTTTTTTATCCAAGTGTAAATGAAATGTATCCAGAACCGCTATCCACGAACATAACGGTAACTGCTCGCACAAATGTATTATGTGGTAGAAAACGTCCTGGTCATTTTGACGGAGTTGCAACCGTTTTAATCAAGCTATTCCATATTACCATGCCTCACAATGCATATTTCGGTTTGAAGGATGCACAGCAGGTTGCGGTGATAAAAGGATTTGTAGCGGATTATAATATCCCTGTTACGATTAATCCAGTTGATATCGTCAGAGAAGAAGATGGTCTTGCGAAAAGCTCACGAAATACTTTTCTTTCAAGTGAAGAACGAAAGGATGCACCCCATCTAAATAAAAGCTTACAGCTAGCCAAAAAAGCAATTGATGAAGGAGAACGGTCTCCGCAAGCAATTATATCTCTTATTTCTAAATATCTAAAAGACCATACGCAAGGGGAAGTGGATTATGTTGAACTCTACGCTTATCCGTCCTTGACTGAAGTCGAAACAATACAAGGATCGATCCTGATTGCAATTGCTGTTAAGTTCCCTCATGCAAGATTAATCGATAACATTACATTCACAATCTAGGAGGATCAAACATGTTTCGCACTGTTATGAGAGCAAAGTTGCACCGTGCAACCGTTACGGAAGCAAACTTGAATTATGTAGGAAGTATTACGATAGATGAAGATCTTATGGACGCTGTAGGAATTGTTGAAAATGAAAAAGTGCAAATCGTAGACAACAATAACGGATCACGTCTGGAAACGTACGTAATTAAAGGAGAACGGGGAAGCGGAGTTATGTGTTTAAACGGAGCTGCAGCAAGACTCGTTCAACCTGGCGATAAGATTATTGTCATTTGCTATGGCATAGTAAATGAAGTAGAATTACAAACTCATCAGCCTAAAATTGCAGTGTTAGATGAAAATAATAATATAGAGCAAATGCTTGGCTATGAGCCTGCAAGTACTATTTTATAATTGATGTGAAAAGAGGGTAACCAAAAAGGAAAATCTTTTTGTGTTGCCCTTTTTTTCTAGTACTCTTAATGCGAAGGTAAAACGTGGTATAGTAGACGCAGGGAGAACGAGGTTTGTTCTTTGGTAGGTAAGAGAGGTGTAAACTATGAACAGGTATGTTGTCGTCGATTTGGAAACGACGGGAAATTCCCCTAAAAACGGTAATGATAAAATTACTCAATTTGCGGCGGTTGTCATTGAGGATGGAAAAGTTTGCGAAGTGTATTCTACGTTTGTCAATCCTCAAAAACCAATTCCACCATTCATAACAGAGCTAACAGGAATAGATGATGAAATGGTGCAAAATGCTCCGCTTTTTTATGATATTGTTCCAACTATCCAAAGATTATTAGCAAATGCTACCTTTGTCGCTCACAATGTTCATTTTGATTGGGGATTTTTACAAGAAGAAATGATATTGGCCGGATATCCACCCTTTACATGTTCGATTATTGATACGGTCGAGCTTGCTAGGTTTTTACTTCCCACTTCCGATAGCTATAAGCTGGGCGATTTAGCAAAATCATTTGAACTTTCCCATGATCATCCACATCGTGCCGATAGTGATGCCCTTGTAACTGCTCATTTATTTTTGAAATTACTGGATATCATGAGTGGTTTTCCGCTCGTGACCTTGCAATCCTTGTATGAATTAAGTCGGCATTTTAAAAGTGACAGCGGGGAAGTCATCGCTTTATTAGTGATGAAGAAGATGGAACAAAATGAATCAAGTGAAGGCTTTGATATTTTTCATAATATTGCGCTTCGTAAAAAATCGTATGCAGTTTCATTTCAGGAAGAACAAGCGTCTATGTCGTTTGCGAATTATGAAAAACATATAGATGAACATTTGCAGCATTCGATGGATAACTATGATAGACGTGATGGACAAAGATTGATGATGAAGGAAGTATATGATTCGTTTGTACATAATAATATATCATTTATTGAAGCAGGAACGGGCACTGGGAAGACACTTGCCTATTTACTTCCGAGCATATTTTATGCGAAAGAAGCGGAAAAGCCTGTTGTCATAAGTACACATACTGTGCAGCTGCAACAGCAAATTATTGAAAAAGAGATTCCGTTCTTAAAGAATATCGTACCCTTCCCATTTGAAGTAGCTTTAATCAAGGGGCGAAAGCATTATCTATGCTTACATAAGTTTGAGCATGCCTTGCAAGAAGAGGATGCAAACTATGACAGTGTATTAACAAAAGCGAAACTACTTGTTTGGCTTTTGCAAACCGAAACGGGAGATGTAGATG
>NZ_JBXKMX010000218.1:0-7628 GCF_056992975.1 Ectobacillus sp.
GTTTGTTTATTGTTATCTGTTCGGATTTTTTCATTCGTATCAATCCATCGTGAACTAATATATTCTCGCACCATATGACCTAGCGTGTTGTACTGATCACGAGTCGTAGAGTCTTTAAAGCTTTTCCCATACGTCGTTTCCAACTTTTCTAAAAATGCAGCTTTGAAGCTCTCTTTACTTGAGAACATGCTATTCACTCCTGTCAACTAGTTCTTCATATAGGGATAGATACTTTTGTGCTGATGCTTTCCAGCTATAATCTTGACGCATCGCCCCTGTTACAAGCTTAGTCCATTTGTCCGGTTGATGATAATAATACAAGGCGCGTCGAACCGTATATAACATATCATGCGCATTAAAATTCTTGAAACTAAATCCATTCCCCGTTTCTTCTATTTCATCAAAGGACTGGACAGTATCATTTAATCCACCTGTTTCTCTTACAACTGGAATAGCTCCGTAACGCAACGCAATAAGTTGTCCAAGACCACATGGTTCAAACAGGGAAGGCATAAGAAAAATATCTGCCCCAGCATAAACATGATGAGCAAGCGATTCATTGAATCCAATATACACCTTAACCTTTTCTGGATACAAATAAGCCATATAATTAAAGAAATCCTCATATTCACGATCACCGGAACCAACTACTATAAATTGAATATCCTCTTGCATCATTTCATGAAATACATGACGGACTAAATCAATTCCTTTTTGCTTCGTAAGACGTGTCACCATCGCTATAACTGGTGTATTTTCCTTTTCAGGCAAACCAAACTGACGTTGCAATGCCGTTTTATTCAGTTGCTTAGATTCTAACGAATCCGCATCATAATGTGATGTAATAGATGCATCTGTTTTAGGATTGTAGAATGAATCATCTATCCCATTCACAATACCCTTAAGCTTGTAGTTATACGCCCGAAGCAAACCATCAAGCTTTTCTCCAAAGAAGGGGTATTGAATTTCTTCTTTATATGTTGGACTTACAGCCGTAATTACATCAGATGCCACAATACCAGCTTTCATAAAATTAATATCACCATAAAATTCCAAATAATCATTTGAATAATATCTGTCATCTAAGCCAAGTAATTCTCCCATTACACTACGAGGAAATATTCCTTGAAACTGCAAATTATGAATTGTAAAAACTGTTTTAATGTTTTCATACATGGGTAGATGTTTATATTGCTCTCGAAGCAAGAAAGGGATCATTGCTGTATGCCAATCATGACAGTGCAATACATCCGGAACGAAATCCAGATGCGGAATGCAATTTAGCACCGCTCTGGAAAAGTAAGAAAATCGTTCCGCGTCATCGTAATGACCGTATAAAGAATCACGTTTAAAGTAGTATTCATTATCGAGTAAGTAATAAGTAATGCCATCGTACTCTGTTTCTAAAATGCCGCAATATTGCTTTCTCCAACCAATTTGGACATATATGACTTTTTTTAAAACACTGTTTTGTCTAATATGCCAAGGAATAAGACTGTAATTAGGTAGTATGACTCGGATATCATTGTCTAGTTTTTTTAATTCCTTAGGAAGTGCGCCCGCTACATCTGCTAATCCACCAGATTTAATAAATGGGACACACTCGGATACTGCAAATAAAATCTTCACGAATTCATCAGCGCTCCTTGTTCTAATCCTTTTTGTACAACATATGGATACTCAACTTGGTTTTCCTTCGTGATAACCGTTCCATCCGCAATCTTTACATCTTTGTCTAAAATAACTCCATCTAAAATGCAATTTTCTCCTATTACAGTCTTTTGCATAATAATGCTATTTCGAACAACAGATCCTTTTCCAATTTTAACTGAACGGAACAACACGCTGTTTTCCACTTTCCCGTCTATAATACTACCATTAGCAATCATACTGTTACTTACTTTTGCATCCTTGCCATATCTTGTAGGAGGTTCATCTTTTACTTTTGTATAAATAGGGGCTTCACTATGAAACAGTTGTTTCCATGCAGTAGGATTTAATATAGCCATGCTATTTTCATAATAGCTTTCGATTGAATCAATGATTGCAACATATTCTTGTGCTTCATATGGATGAATGCGAAGAGAAGTAGGATTATTCCGTACGATATCTATAATACTCATATTATCTGTATCTTTATAATCTTGAATTAAAGAAAGTAACAATTCCTTCTTTATAATATACGTTTGTAAAGAACGATTCCGGTACTGAACCTCTGTTATATCCGATTGCATTTCAATGTGACGTAATAAAATTGGTTTGAAATTAATAGAAGTGACAATATGTGCAGCTGTAATGACCACATATTCTTGCTTACTTCTTAATAAATAATCTATATTACGATAAAGGTGGAAAAACGATCCGAATTCAATTTTTCCACATCTACTATTTGGGGTAAATACAAATAAACCATCTCGTTTACGGTCTAAATCCCATTGTTTTCCTGAGCCAAGATGGTCCATAATCGAGCGATTCTCATGTCCAGTAAAAATGGCTACACTGTGTATTCCGGAATTCACCATATTGGATAACATGAAGTCGATTAACCGATAACGTCCTCCATAAGGGAGTGCCGCTAATGAGCGATGTTTCGTAAGTTTACTTAAAGAATCAAATTCATTGGTTGCATTTATTATTCCTAGCATAAATCCTCCTCCTCATTCCTTCTCAAATGTTATTCAGCTTCAGCTACTAGTATTACATCCTCTACATTTTTTAACGGACGAATAATAGCGTTATCTTCAATCACCATACCTGGTGCTACAATAGCCCGATCAATAGTAACATTCTTTCCTATTACTGCATCTGGCATAATAACGGAATCTGTAATAACAGATCCTTCTCCGACTAACACACCTTGAAATAATACAGAATGCTTAACTTCCCCTTCGACCACACAACCTTCATTTAAAAGGGATTCTTGAATAATTGCTGACGGAGCAATATATTGCGGAGGTTGATTCGGATTTACAGAATAAATACGCCAATTACGATCATACATATTCAATGTAGATTCCTCACTAAGCAAATCCATATTGGCTTCCCAGAGACTTTTAACTGTACCTACATCCTTCCAATACCCTTCGAACGGATACGCTACAACCTTCTTGTTTTCTTCTAATAACAATGGAATAACATCCTTACCAAAATCATTGGAAGATTCAGGATTACGTGCATCCATTTCTAAAAATTCCTTTAATACAGACCATTTAAAAATATAGATTCCCATAGAAGCTAAATTGCTTTTTGGAAATTGAGGTTTTTCATCAAACTCTATAATATCCATATTTTCGTTTGTATTCATAATGCCGAAGCGACTGGCTTCATCCCACGGGACCGTAATAACAGAAATTGAAACATCTGCATCTTTTTCCATATGATAATCAAGCATTTTATCATAATCCATTTTGTATATATGATCACCTGACAAAATGAGAACATATTCAGGATCATATTGCTTTAAATAATTTAAATTTTGGAATATCGCACTCGCGGTTCCTTTATACCACTTTACGCCTGAAGATTCTGAATATGGAGGGAGTACAGTAACCCCTCCATCATTTCTGTCTAAATCCCAAGCACTTCCGATTCCAATGTAGGAGTGCAAAACGAGCGGTTGATATTGTGTTAAAACCCCAACTGTTTCAATACCAGAATTGGCGCAATTACTTAATGTAAAATCAATAATACGATACTTTCCACCGAATGGGACGGCGGGCTTTGCTAAATTCTTTGTTAACGAACTTAAACGACTACCTTTTCCCCCTGCTAGTAACATTGCTACGCACTTCTTTTTCATTGCCATCGCTCTTCCCCTTCCTTGTCTTCACTGGTCGTAAAATAGAAACACCAAAAGGCGGTATTGTCATTTCAACATATGCTGGTTGACTGTGAAATTCCTGCATAACTGGTTTTAATCTTTTTTTATTGATTTGACCAGAACCACCATATTGAATATCATCGCTATTCAAGATTTCATTGTATGATGCATTCAATGGTACACCAACTTTGTAATTTTCATATACATATTCCGTGAAATTACAAATAATTACCAACAACTCATTTTCCTTTGCACCATACCGAATAAATGAAAAGATACTTTGATCACGATTATCTGCATCAATCCATCTGAATCCATCTTGCTTATGATCCAATTCATACAAAGGCTTTGAGCGTTTATAAATACTCATTAACTCTTTAAAATACACTTGCATCAGTCGATGCAATTCAAACTCCTGCAGGTTCCAATCTAAATCTTCAAGATCCTTCCACTCATCAAACTGTCCAAATTCCCCACCCATAAAGAGGAGCTTCTTTCCAGGATGTGCAATAAAATATCCATATAAAAGACGCAGTTGTGCAAACTTTCTCCAATAATCACCCGGCATCTTATTTAGAAGGGATTTTTTTCCGTGTACAACTTCATCATGAGATAGCGGCAAAATAAAATTTTCGGAGTATGCATATAGCTGTGAAAATGTAACTTTATCATGAAGATGCTTTCGATATTGAGGCTCACATTCCATGTATTTTAAGATGTCATTCATCCATCCCATATTCCATTTATAATTAAATCCAAGTCCTCCGTCGTAGGTAGGAGCTGTAACAAGCGGCCAATCGGTTGAATCTTCCGCTATCATTAATGCATAGGGGTGTTCTGCATAAACGGCTTCATTTAGCTTTTGTAAGAATAACACTGCATTTTCATTTCGACTGAACTGTCCATTGGCATTCCAATATAGCATATTTGCTACAGCATCAACGCGAAATCCATCTATATGATAGTTTTCAAACCAAAATAAAGCATTTGAGATGAGAAAAGATTGAACTTCAGGCTTTCCCAAATCGAAATTTGCAGTTCCCCAAATCGGATTTTCCTGAACGTCGAAATCATAATATTCATAAGTGGGTTCCCCATCGAACATGTAAAGACCATGCGCATCCTTGCAATAATGTCCAGGTACCCAATCTAATAAAACTCCTAGTCCATGTTGATGGCATTGATCAATAAAGTACATCAAATCCTCTGGTGTACCATATCTACTTGTAGGAGAGTAATATCCTGTACCTTGATAACCCCAAGAGCGATCATATGGATGTTCGACTAAGGGCATAATTTCAATATGTGTGAAATGATGCTCCAATACATACGGAATTAATAGGTCTGCCATTTCTCGATAAGAGTAGAGTGACCCATCCTCTTTATTCTTCCAAGTTCCAAAATGTATCTCATATACTGCAAACGGCTCTTCATAAATTGACTTTCGTTTTTTATTACGGAACCATTTCTCATCATTCCACTCAAACTTCCCGATATCATAAACAATAGAGGCGGTATGGGGGCGCAATTCTGAATAAAACGCATAAGGATCTGATTTTAGAATTGTTTTGCCAAATGACGTTTGTATCTCATACTTATATAGCTCGTTTTCCCTTAATTGAGGAATAAACAATGACCATATTCCTTCCTCGGTGACCTTAATCATTTGATGTTCTTTTCCAACCCAATTATTAAAATTCCCTACCACGCTAACAGTAGTTGCGTGGGGCGCCCACACAGAAAACACCGTTCCTTCTATTCCATTTTCCGAAGAGAGATGTGCACCAAGCATATTATAACTCTTGTAAAGATTTCCCTCGTGGAACAGATGTATGTCATAATCTGTAGGATGAGTCAAGACCACAGCTTTCACCTCTCAAGTACATAAGATTTCAAATACTATTTTATTATTCTACAAAAGGCTTTCATATTCCTTTGGCGAAAAGGGAAAACATGTAATATAAATTATAAAAATGTGCAAATGTTCAAAAAATCGCCAATTAATTTATTTAATGTCTTTTAATATTTTACAGTGTATCCATCATCCTCATGCTAAGAGGACATATATACATCCTGCAGATATAGTGAAAACGTTTTATAATACAGATTTCTGTCCATAAAAAAAGAACTATATTATAAAAGTATGTTACTCTCCCCACCTCATGTCGATTAAACTAAATAAAATCATCAGTTATATACATCAATAGTAAATCAGATGTGTAAAGAGGATGTAAGAAAAGGGAAAATTAATTGTAAATACAAAAAATTGTAACAAAAAAGCTTCTCAAAAAGAAAGATTTTGAGAAGCTTTTAACAAAACTATATTTTCTCAGTTAGTATTATAATACAGGACTCATTGTTTCTTTTAACACTTTTACGGAATGATTGAATTTTTCACGTTCATCTGCATTCATTTCAAGTTCAACTACTTCACGCACACCGCTACGGTTAATAATAGCTGGGACACCAACATATATGTCACTTTGTCCATATTCTCCGTTTAAGTGGGCAGATACTGTTAAGATACAGTTTTCATTATTTAAAATCGCCTTTGTAACTCTCATGAGAGCCATGCCTATTCCATAGAATGTTGCACCTTTACGATTAATGATGTCGTAGGCAGCATCACGAACATTTACAAAAATAGCATCTAAATCTTCTTGGCTATATTGTTCCGTCTTCAATATTTTTTCTAATTTTTGAACCCCAACAGATGCATGGCTCCATACTGGAAGTTCTGTATCTCCATGTTCACCGATAATGTAGGCATGAACATTACGAGCATCCACATCAAAATAATCGCTTAGCATATAACGGAAACGAGCTGTATCAAGCGTAGTACCAGAACCAATTACACGTTCCTTAGGCAGACCAGATTCTTTCCATGTTACATATGTTAAAATATCAACTGGATTTGTCGCAATTAAAAAGATTCCATCAAAACCATTATCCATAATTCCACGAACGATTTGCTTAAAGATTTTAGTATTCTTTTCCACCAAATCTAAACGTGTTTCACCTGGTTTTTGTGGAAGTCCTGCAGTAATGACAACTAAATCTGCATCTTTACAGTCTGCGTAGCTACCCTTCCAGATTTTTGTTGGAGTTGGAGCGAAAGGAATACCATGGTTTAAATCCATCGCTTCGCCTTCAGCCTTTGCTTCATTAACATCTACGAGTACAAGCTCTTCTGCTACACCTTGGTTAAGCATTGAATACGCATAGCTACAACCAACAGCACCAGTTCCGACTAAAACAACACGATTAATTTTTTGTTTCATGTTAGACTCTCCTTTATTCTCTATGTTTTCTTTATAAATCCATTCATTCTATATTCTGTGTAATTTTCTCTGAACAATTTCATTTTAGCATAAATATTTTTTTATCTATTCTTTTTTTGTGATGGTTTTGTGAATTGATTCACATATATATTGTGGAGATAGTCAGTTTTTTTCTGAAGGATGAGATAGGATCCGGATATTACTACACTTAAATAGCGGCATAAATTGAGGATAGATGCAATTAAAAAAAACACAATAAAAAAGAGTCAGCATATGCTGACTCTTAATATGACCCGTACGGGAATCGAACCCGTGATACCGCCGTGAAAGGGCGGTGTCTTAACCGCTTGACCAACGGGCCGTGGCAGAGAAGAAGGGATTCGAACCCTCGCACCGGTTACCCGATCTACTCCCTTAGCAGGGGAGCCCCTTGAGCCACTTGGGTACTTCTCTATATGGCTCCGCAAGTAGGATTCGAACCTACGACCTATCGGTTAACAGCCGATTGCTCTACCGCTGAGCTATTG